>CALWOL010000063.1 GCA_944383135.1 uncultured Flavonifractor sp. | reverse complement strand
GCCTATCTGGCGGTCCACTCGGTGCTCCACCTGCTGGGCTACGACCACATGGACGAGGGGCCTATGAAGCGGCAGATGAGAGAACGGGAGGAGGCCATCCTGGGCCAGCTGGGGATTGGACGGGAGTAGCCGCAGGCCCCCCTGCGGTTAAAGGGGTATGATTACAGTCTGGGCGGGTACTATTTCGTCACGGTGTGCACCAAGGATCGTGTATCCCACCTGCGTAGGGGCGCACATTGTGCGCCCGAAGTGCTGCCGCCTCTGACAGCCGCCGGTCGCATTGCGGAACAGGCTGTGTTGCAAATTTCCGCTCATTATCCCGGCGTGATCGTGGACAAATATGTGGTTATGCCCAACCATGTCCATATACTCCTGGTGCTGCCTCCGGACAACGGGCGCGCATTGCGCGCCCCTACGCTCTCCCGCATCGTCCGGGCATGGAAGGAAACGGTTACCAAAACATTGGGAAAGGCGATTTGGCAAAAATCCTTCTACGACCACATCATCCGCAATGAGGCGGACTATCTCCGTATCTGGAACTATATCGACACAAATCCCTTCCAATGGCGGGAGGATGAATACTACATCAAAATTGCTCAAGAAAGTTGAGGATCACCTATGGAAATCAAAAAATCCGGTATGATCAGCATTGTGGGTCGGCCCAACGTGGGCAAGTCCACCCTGACCAACGCCCTGGTGGGGGAGAAGATTGCCATCGTCTCCAACAAGCCCCAGACCACCCGCAACCGCATCTGCGCGGTGGTGAACAAAAACGGCTGCCAGTATGTCTTTCTGGACACCCCCGGCCTCCACAGGGCCCGCACCAAGCTGGGGGACTACATGGTGAACGTGGTGCGCCAGAGCGTGGCCGACGTGGACGCCGTGCTGCTGCTGGTGGAGCCCATTCCCCACATCGGCGGGCCGGAGGCGGAGCTGATCCAGCGCATCCGGCAGCTGGGGGCGCCCGCCGTGCTGGTCATCAACAAGATTGACACGGTGGAGAAGGAGCAGCTGCTGGCCGTGATGCAGACCTATGGCCAGGCCCACGACTTTTCCGCCATTCTGCCCATCTCCGCCAAGACCGGCGAGGGGGTGGAGGAGCTGCTGGAGCTGCTGGCGGCGTTTCTGCCGGAAGGGCCCCAGCTCTTCCCCGAGGATATGGTCACCGACCAGCCAGAGCGGCAGGTGTGCGCCGAAATCATTCGGGAAAAGCTGCTTTTATGCCTGGACAAGGAAATTCCCCACGGCACCGCCGTGGAGGTCACCCGCTTCTCCGAGCGGGACAATGAAATCATTGATTTGGACGCCACCATTTACTGTGAAAAGGCCAGCCACAAGGGCATTATCATCGGCAAGGGGGGCGCCATGCTAAAAAAGATTTCCACCCTGGCCCGCACCGATATCGAGGCCTTTATGGGCACCAAGGTCTTTTTGCAGACCTGGGTGAAGGTAAAGGAGAACTGGCGGGACAACATCAATCTCATCCATAATTTCGGGTATAAGGACGAATGAGCACATTTTACCGCTGATAAACCGCCGCGCTCCGGCCAAGCTAACACCGGAAGGAGTGGCTGGACGTGGAGCGGACGGAACTTCTTTGGCGGCTGTTTGTGCGCACCGGACTGCCGGAGGCGTACAGCCTGTACCGGCGGCTTTCCCCCGACAGCGGGCGGGAAAAGCCGGAACAGCGGCGGCCGGCGGGCGGCTGACCGCCCGCCTACATAACGGGAGGAGAGACCATGCACATCACCACCCAGGGCCTGGTGCTGCGGGAGGTCAATTATAAGGAATCGGACAAGCTCCTCACCGTCCTCACCGCCGAGGGGGGAAAGCGGACGGTGAAGGCCAGAGGCTGCCGGAGAAAGAGCAGCCCCCTGGCGGCGGCGGCCCAGCTGCTGGTCTACTCCGACATGACCCTCTTCGAGTATCAGGAGCGCTTCACCCTCAACGAGGCCGAGTCCATCCGCCAGTTCTGGCATGTGAAGTCGGATGTGGAGCTGCTGGCCCTGGGCTCCTATTTTGCCGAGGTGATGGAGGCGGTGGCGGTGGAGGGCCGACCGGACCCGCCCGCCCTGTCCCTGATTCTGAATTCCCTCCACGCCCTGGACAGGCTGAACAGGCCCCAGGCCCTCATCAAGGCGGCCTTTGAGCTGAAGCTCATGTGCCTGGAGGGGTACGAGCCCCTGCTGGACGCCTGCGCCGCCTGCAGCCTGCCCCACCCGGAGGAGCCTAGGCTGGATTTGTTCCAGGGAGTGCTCCACTGCGCCGCCTGCAAAGAGGAGGTGGGGAAGGAGGGGACCTCCCTTCCCCTGGAACAGAGTACCCTGGCCGCCATGCGGCACATTGTCTACGGGGACCCCAAGCGGCTGTTTTCCTTCCAGCTGGATGCCGGGGGGCTGGACTGCCTGAGCCGGGTGTGCGAGCGCTTTCTCCTCACCCAGCTGGACCGGGGGTTCGGCACCCTGGACTTTTACAAACAACTGAAAGCGGGGATCTGAGTATGGAGCTGTACGTAGCCGACGCCTTTACCACCGTGCCCTTTTCCGGCAACCAGGCGGGGGTGGCCCTGCTGGGGGCGGAGGACTTTCCGCCGGAATCACTCATGCGGGCCCTGGCCGGGGAGCTGACGCACCCCGAGACCGCCTTTGTACGCCGGGTTTGGGACAGGAGCTTCCACATCCGCTACTTCACCCCGGCGGGGGAGGTGGACTGGTGCGGCCACGCCACCATCGCCGCCTTCACCGTCCTCCGGGACACC
>CALWOL010000062.1 GCA_944383135.1 uncultured Flavonifractor sp. | reverse complement strand
GCTCCGGCCTCTTCGCCCGCAGCCGTGCCTTCCTGTGGGAGGACGGCCAGCTCTTCCCGGTGGAGGAGCCCGACTGTCCCGGCCCCGACGAGATGCTGGGCTACGAGCTCCAGCGGGACCAGGTCATCGCCAACACCCGGGCCATGCTGGAGGGCCACCACGTCAACAACGTGCTGCTCTTCGGCGACAGCGGCACCGGCAAGTCGGCCACGGTAAAGAGCCTGCTCTCCCTGCCCGGCTTTGAGGACCTGCGGCGCATCGAGGTACAGCAGGAGGGGCTGGCCGATCTGCCCCGGCTCATCCGCAAGCTGGGCGGGCGGCGGCTCAAGTTCATCCTGTTTATCGACGATCTGGCCTTCGATCAGGACGACACCACCTATTCTGTCATGAAAACCATCCTGGAGGGCGGTCTGGAGCGCCGCCCCGCCAACGTGGCCATCTACGCCACCTCCAACCGCCGCCACCTGGTGCGGCAGACCTTCTCCGACCGGGCGGGGGACGAGGTGGACGCCAGCGAGACCATTCAGGAAAAGACCTCTCTGGCCGAGCGCTTCGGCCTGCGCATCCCCTATCTGGCCCTGAATCAGGGGGAGTTTTTGGATCTGGTGGAGCGGATGGCCGCTCTGTATGGGGTGAAGCTGGACCGCCAGCAGCTGCGCACCGGCGCCCTGCGGTGGGAGATGCGCCACCCCGGCCGCACCCCCCGCACCGCCAAGCAGTTTATTGCCAGCCTGCATTTGAGTAAGGAGGAAACCCCATGAAGAAGCACGTGTGGAGACGGAGCCTGGCCGGCCTGCTGGCCGCGGCGCTGCTGACCCTTCCCGCCCTGGCGGCGGAGGAGAGCGCCCAGCCCCAGCTGCCCGACGCCTGGGCGGTGAGCGCCCTGGCGGACAGCTACGCTCTGGGTCTGGTGGATGACAATTATACCAGTTACCTCAAAAGCCCGGTGACGGCGGAGCAGCTGGAGAGCATGTGCGGCATTGTGGCCGATAAGCTGGCCCTGCTGGAGCTGCCCCAGCGTCCGGCGGATACCGGGTCCCTGGTGGTGGACGGTACCCGGGGCGGGGTGATGAACGCCCTCTACCAGCAGGCGGCAGCCTATGAACTCCCCGGGGTGGAGGAGGGGGCGACGGCGCTCCTCTCCGGCCTGGGGGTGGTCCAGGGGGACCAGGGAGGCAACCTGGCTCTGGAGCGCACCTGTACCTATCAGGAGGCCATGGTCATGGCCCAGCGGCTGATTCTAGCGGTGTATGACGCCAACGACGCCGGCTCCAGGGGGCTGCTGTGGAAGGCGGTCAACGGGGAGAACACCCTCTATTTGCTGGGCACCATCCACCTGGACCGGGACAACGTCTACCCCCTCCACAAGTCCCTGCGGGATGCCATCGACGCCGCCCAGACGGTGAGCTTTGAGCTGGACCTCAACGACCAGGAGGGCATGGCCCAGCTCCAGGCGCTCCAGGTGTATGCCGACGGCACCACGCTGGCCGATCACATCAGCCCCGAGCTGTATGCCCGGGTGCAGACCCAGGCCCAGCTGCTGGGGATGGGCCCCCACGATTTGGACGCCTATAAGCCCTGGGCCCTGGCCGCCAGCTTCTCCACCCTGAGCATGGCCGACGACACCACCAGCGCCAACGCCATGGCCATTGATTCGTATGTCAATGCCCGGGCGGTGAACGCCGGCAAGACCATTGACGCGGTGGAGACCTACGCCTTCCAGGGCGGCATTTTTGACGGCCTTTCCGCCCAGTACCAGGAGGCCTATCTGGATTCTGCCCTGGCTTTGCTGGAGCAGGCCCAGGGCGGAACGGTATCCCCGGAAATCCAGCAGGCGGCGGAGGAGCAGGAGAAGATAATGTCCGGCATGTTTGCCGCCTGGAAGAACGGGGACCCGGAGGCCTTTGCCCAGTTGTATGACAAGGCGGCCATCCTCGCCAGCGACGACGAGCTGGAAATTCAGCTCTTTACCCAGCGTGACCCCGGCATGATTGCCGCGGCGGCCGCCTATCTGGAGACCGAGGGGGAGAATACCTTCTTCCTGGCGGTGGGCGCCGGCCACATGGTGGACCCGGGCGGGATTGTGTCCGGGCTGCGGGAGTTAGGTTATACTGTGGAGCTGGTGGAGTAAGCAGACGGTTTCCCCGGGTCCGCCATGTCCCCGCCGAAGGCGGGGCGGCGCCTGCGCCGTCCAAGGGATTTGCCCTTGGGCAAATCCTTGCCCCGGGGCGAATTCACTTCGCCCCGGGGGTGAAAAAAGAAGGGGTCCCCATGGGATGATTCCCATGGGGCAGGACCCGGGCGGGATTGTGTCCGGCCTGCGGGAGCTGGGCTATACCGTGGAGCTGGTGGAGTAAGCAGACGGCCTCCCCGGGTCCGCCATGTCCCCGCCGCAGGCGGGGCGGCGCCTGCGGCAACATGGACCGTTTGCACCTGCCTGTCATTGCGAGCCAGTGCGCACACTGGCGTGGCAATCCGAATTCCCGGCAGGAACGGCGGATTCCCACGAAAAACGGCCGCCCACCGGGCGGCCGCCGCTTTTTCGACAGGCTAAACGGGGTTTTGCGCAGCCTGTGCATATCGCAGCAGACCCTTTCCGTTGACCGGGAGGCCGCGGCATGGTAGGATAAAGGCAAAGAGGAGGGGGCGAAGGCACCCCCGGAAAGGAAGCAGGAAACCATGACAGAGCGGATTGAGCAGGTATTGAACGAGCGGGTGCGCCCCTACCTGCGGGGCCACGGCGGCGAGGTGGAGATTGCGAGTCTGGAGGACGGCGTGCTGCGGGTGCGGCTGCTGGGCCAGTGCTCCAACTGCCCCTCCGCCACCTTTACCACCGAGCAGCTGATTCAGGAGGAGGTCTGCCAGGCGGTGCCCGAGGTGAAGCAGGTGGTACTCATCCAGGAGGTAAGTGAGGATTTGCTGGAGCAGGCCCGGGCCATTCTCCGGGGGAACCGAGGAGGACAGGCATGATCATCAAAGGCAATTTTATCTGGGCGCCGGAACTGGACAGGCTGGAGGTGCGGGAGCACGCCTGGCTGGTGACCGAGGGGGAGCGGATTGTGGGCCTGTACGGGCAGCTGCCTCCGGAGTACGCCGGCCAGCCGGTGGAGGACTGGGGGGAGGCCATCCTCATCCCCGGCTTCAACGACATGCACATCCATGCCCCCCAGTTTCCCAACCGGGGCATCGGCTATGACGTGCGGCTGCTGGAGTGGCTGGAGACCTATACCTTTCCCCTGGAGTCCCGCTATCGGGACCTGGACTTTGCCCGGCGGGTGTGGAAGCGGTTTTTGAACCGGCTGTGGGCGGTGGGCACCCTGCGGTTTTCCGCCTTCGCCACCATCCACAAGCAGGCCGCCTGGGTCCTGATGGAGCTCACCGAGCAGGCGGGGCTCCGGGGCCTGGTGGGCAAGGTAAACATGGACCGCAACGCCCCCGACAGCCTGCGGGAGGAGACGGAGCAGTCCCTGGCGGACACCGAGGAGCTCATCTGCCGCAGCCGGGCGGAGCTGAAGCACGTGGGCTTCATCCTCACCCCCCGGTTTGTCCCCTCCACCACGGAGCGGCTGATGGACGGCCTGGGGCAGCTGGGGGAGAAGTACGACCTGCCGGTGCAGTCCCACCTGTCGGAGAATCCCAGCGAGGTGGACTGGGTGCGGCAGCTCCACCCGGACATCCCCACCTACACCCAGGTATACGACACCTACGGTCTGCTGCGGCGGGACAAGACCATCATGGCCCACGGCATTTACCTCTCCCCCGGGGAAAAGGACATTCTGCGGGAGAAGGGAGTGCTGCTGGCCCACTGCCCCTTCTCCAACAGCAACGTCTCCAGCGGAATCATGCCCCTGCGCCGGGACTTGGAGGAGGGCCTGCGCTGCTGTGTGGCCAGCGACGTGGCCGGGGGCCACACCGCCGCCATGAACCGCAGCGTGGCCGGGGCGGCGGCCCTGTCCAAGCTCAACTGGCTCAGCCATCCCGAGCAGCGCCACCTGAAGGTGACCGAGGCCTTCCACCTGGCCACCCGGGCCAGCGGCGCCTTTTTCGGCAAGGTGGGCTGCTTCGAGCCCGGATTTGACTTTGACGCGCTGGTGCTCACGCCGGACCCCATGGACAGCCTGCTGGAGCGCACCCCGGTGGAGCGGCTGGAGCAGTTCCTCTACGACGGGGATGACCGGCACATCGCCGCCCGCTACTGCGGCGGGGCGCGGGTGGAGCGGCCCTTCGCCCTGTAACCTGAAATATTTTGCGCCAGGGTTGCGAAAAAACGCAATCCTGGCCATTTTTATGCCCTTTTTGCAAAAACACTATGCGTTCAGCTTATTGCGAAAAAAGGGGCGGAATGTTAAAATAAAACTAATAACATATGTGAGGTGACAGTGATGAAACGGCTTTTTTCCTGGCTTATTGCGTGTGCCCTGCTTCTTTCCCTGCTGCCCGCCGGGGCTGCCGCGGCGGAGGAGCCGCTGACGGTGACCCCCAAGGTGGACGCGGGAGATTACTTTTCCGTGGCCCTGGACGAGCACGGTACGGTGTGGACCTGGGGCGGCAACGGCGCCGGCCAGCTGGGGGACGGCACCACCACCAGCCGGTACGAGGCTGTGCCGGTGCTGGAGGGTGTGGTGGACATTGACGCCGGCGGTGACAGCGTCATGGCCCTGAAGGCGGACGGCACCCTGTGGGCCTGGGGTGACAACGGCATGGGCGAACTGGGCGTGGGTTACAAAGGCGGCAACGTGCTGACCCCCGAGCAGGTCTATCTGCCCAACCAGTCCGGGGTAAAGGACTTTGTCACCGGCCATCAGTACTCCGTGGTAATAATGGGGGACGGCACGGTATGGGCCTGGGGCTATATTTCCTGCGGAAACACGATTCCCTACAACGACCCCTGCCAGGTGGAGGGGCTGGACGGCACGGGTGTGCATACCGTTACCTGTTCCGATCAGCGGGGCTTCTGCCTTTTCCTGGCCGGTTCGGGCACGGAAGAGGACCCCGGCAGGGTATACGGCTGGGGGGATGACGTCTACGACTGGTATCTCACCGACGAATACTTCAACAGCAGATATCCCCGGGAGATTGTTTTCCCGGAGAGCCAGTACCTCACCGACATCCGGGTGAGTGAGGGAACCATCTTTGCCGTGGTGGCGGGACCGGAGCCGGGCATCTATGCCTGGGGCCGGAACGACTACGGACAGGTGGGAAACGGCGAGAAGTCGAACAATGACCCTGTCACTGTCCCCTATAAAATAACCGGATACAGCGGCAGCGCACCCCGCTATGTGACGCCCGGGTGGGGCAGCAGCCCCATTGCCCTCCACGAGGACGGGACCCTCTGGACATGGGGCTATGACACGCTGCTGGTTCCCCCCTTTACCGGCACCAATATCCCCATTTTGGAGGAGCCTGTCCAGATTGCCATGGACCATACCGCGGAGGCCGCCCAGGGGACCAGCCATGCTGTGGCCCTGCGGAAAGACGGGCTGGTGTACGTCCGGGGAAACAACAACGACGGACAGCGGGGTGTTCCGGAGTATTTCGGAGAATGGAAGGAATGTGAGTTTGATTTAAACAGCCCGGTACAGAAGCAGGACGGCACCCCCCTGGCTCTGGAGACCTATGACGGGCCGGTGCACTTCCTCACCGTGGAGGCGGACGCCCGGCAGGGGGTGGTGCTGGGCTCCCCCTCCGACGCCTATGAGGCGGGGGACGCCATCACCCTCACCGCCCAGGCCAAGGAGGGCTGGCTGTTTGCCGGCTGGGCGGCGGAGGGCGTTGCCCTGACCGATGTCAAGTCGCCCACCCTCTCCTTCTCCATGCCGGAGGGGGACGTGACGGTGCGGGCCCAGTTTGAAAGGGATTTGCCCGGCATGGGCAGCGGCGGCTCCTTCCAGGGAACGGTGGGCGCGCCGGACGCCGACGCCATTCTGATTTCCACTCCGGAGCAGCTGGCCTCCATCGGCGTGGATTCCGCCTATCCCCTGAACGGCTCCTATGTGCTGGCCGCCGATCTGGATTTGTCCGGCTATGCCAGCTGGACCCCCATCGGCACCTACGCCGCCCCCTTTACCGGGACCTTTGACGGCCAGGGCCATGTGATTTCCCACCTGACCATTGACGATTTGCTGGCCTATGGGGGCCTCTTCGGCCGGGTGAGCGCCACGGGCGTCATCAAGAATCTGGGGCTGGAGCAGGTGTCTATCCGGATTTCCGGCGGCGTGGACGGTTCCTGCTATGTGGGCGGCATCGCCGGGCAGATGGGGGGCAATGTGGGCTCCACCGCCCAGCTGCGCAACTGCTACGTCTCCGGCAGCATCACCGCCCAGCTCTCCTCCGGCAATCTCTACCTGGGCGGCCTGGCGGGAGAGCTGGACGCCGACGTGAGCGACTGCTTCAACATGGCCTCCCTCTCCGGCGGCGCAGGCTCCTCCACCCTCCAGTCCAACCGGCTGTACATGGGGGGCGTGGCCGGCATGATTGACACCTATCTGACCGATCCCTACGTGGTGGAGCGGTGCTTCAATGAGGGAAGCCTCACCCCCTCCGCCACCCAGTCCGCCGCCTATGTGGGGGGCGTGGTGGGCTACCTGAATACCCGGGTGGTATTCCGGCAGTGCTACAACACTGCCGCGGTGTGGATGTCCCCCCGGTCCTACTGCGGGCGCTCGGCCTATCTGGGCGGCATTGCCGGCTTCAGCGACTCCTCCCTCTCCGACTGCTACAATCTGGGGGACGTGGGCGTCAGCGCCTGCACTCAGGCCCACTATGAGATGGCGTGCGGCGGGATCGTGGGCATGTACGCCCTGGGGGAGAGTGGACAGGAGTATCAGATTGCCAACTGCTACAACGCCGGCAAGGTGATTGCCCGGACCTACGACACCGGCTATGCCGGGGGCATTGTGGGCCATGTGATGGAAAACTACGCCCGGCTGTATGTCCGGAACTGTCTGGTGCTCTCTCCCAGCATCGGGGTCTATTACGACTACGTGTTCGGCACCGGCAGCTCCGGCCCCTTCAAGGCCAACGTGCTGGGCACCGATGCCCGCACCGAGTCGTCTCACCCGAACTATTATCTGGAGGGCATCAAGTCGGAGGGATATACCACCATCTCCTACCCCTCCTATACCAACCGGACCTACGAGAGCAATGTGAAGGATCAGGAGTGGTACGAGAACCGGCTGGCCTGGGACTTTGACGGAACCTGGGCCATGGCGGAGAACCAGAACGGCGGCCTGCCCTATTTCGCCTGGCTTACGGAGAGCTATCAGCTGCTCTCCTACACCAACGGCGCGGCCCGGGTGTACTGCCGCATGGCTGGGGAGAAGCTCCTGGTGTGCGCCGCCAGCTACGACGAGAGCGGCAGGCTGCTGTCCACGGCCGCGGTGCAGGCGGACCTGGAAAACGGAGTGACCTCCGTGCCCCTGCCCCTGGAGCAGGAGGGGGCGGAGATCCGGGTGTTCCTCCTGCGCTCCACCAACCTGCGGCCGGTGGCCCTGCCGCTGGTTCAGTGAGGAAGGCACCTGAGAGAAAGGAGTGGGACCATGAAACGAATGCGGGCTGTGCTGCTGGCGGCGGCTCTGGTTGCCCTGCTGACCGGGGCGGGCGCCCCGGCCCGGGCGACGGGGGACGCCTCCCGCTTTTTGGAGGAGATTGCCGCCCCCGAGCCGGGCTACAAGGAGATCTCCACGGCGGAGGAGCTGGCGCAAATCAACAGCGACCTGGACGGGTACTATGTGCTCACTGAGGACATTGATTTGTCCGGATATGACGGCTGGGACCCCATCGGTACCAGCGCCGCCTTCAGCGGCGTGCTGGACGGCCAGGGCCATGTGATACGCAACCTGACGGTGTCCCGTCCCAAACAGTCCAGCCATCCCTACTCCGGCCTGTTTGGCCGCGTCAGCGGCGGCACCATCAAAAACCTGGGCGTGGAGCAGGGGAAGATTGAGCTGCAGAGCATCTATCCCGCCTACGCGGGGCTCATCGCGGGCAGCATCACCGGGCAGAGCGTGATTGAAAACTGCTATGGGGAAGGCTCCATTTATGCCGAAGTGACCTCGTCCGGCACCGGCACTTTCAGCGCGGGGGGTCTGGTGGGCCAGGCGTATGGAAACCGGGGTGAGACCAATACCATCCGCAGCTGCTATAACCGGGCCACCCTTACCACCACCGGGCGGTACAGCGCCAATCTGGGCGGCATCCTGGGCCTGGCGGAGCAGGGAGACGTGGGCGACAGCCAGCCCCATATTCTGCTGGAAAACTGTGTCAACCTGGGGGCGGTGCAGAACGCCATTGTTGATGAGGAGAGGTCGGCAAACGTCTGCTCCGGCGGCCTGATTGGAGCGGTACAGAACTGTACGGCTCAGATTCGCAGCAGCGGCAACCGGGGACCGGTTACGGCAAAGGAGCGCAACGACGGCGACCTGGACAGCTATATGACCAACTATGCCTATGCCGGCGGCCTGGTGGGGAGGAACAGCCAGGCGCTGTTTACGATCACCGACTGCTATAACAGCGGGGATGTGCTGGCGCTGGAGGACCGGACGGGGGCCTACGCCGGCGGCCTCATCGGCTGCAACGACTATATCTGTACAGTGGAGCGGTGCTATGTGTCCGGGGCGGTGACCGCGGAGAATCCCAACGACGGGGCGGGCTATGCCGGCGGCCTGCTGGGCTGGGGCACCGTGGAGGATACGATGCAGGACTGCTTCGTGCTGACAGGGGAGATTTCCGCCGTCCGGGGGAATGCCTGGACGGTGTGTAACCCCGGCGGCTTTATCAACGATGTTTGGGTGCTGGCCCCTGTGCCCGGCGGGATTACCGATACCGCCACCGGCACCGTCACCGCCGGGGAGGCCGGGCAGCAGGCCACCTATGCCGCCGCCGGCTGGAGCTTTGACGGGGCGGATGCCCCCTGGCGGATGGAGGCGGGCAGCCCCTATCCCGTCCTCAGCCGGGAGCCGGACGGGACCGCCGGGCAGCCTGTGCTTCAGGGCCGGCCGGAGATTGTGAACCTGACCTTCTCCCAGGAGAGTGTTGCCCCCAACGTGGGCAATACCCTGTATGCCGACCTGTCCGGGCTGACCACCGACCAGGGAACACAGGCGCTGGGGACGCTCTCCATCCAGTGGATGAAGGACGACAGGGCCATTGACGGCGCCGTGGGTACCACCTATCAGCTGCCCACGGGCAGCAAGAGCTGCCGGTACAGCGTCCAGGTGACGGCCTCCGGCTGCGTGGGGACGGCCTATTCTGAGCGGACCTTGCCGGTGGAGGACCGGCTGCTGCTGCTGCTGGGCACGGTGAAAATTGACAACGACGCCCCCAAGCTGGGGGACGTGCTCCATGTGGATGCGTCCGGGCTGGAGTCCACCAAAGGCCCCGTGGACACCGCCAAGCTCAAGTATGAGTGGTGCGTCGGGGGCAGCTCCTGGGCGGAGTCCACCAAAGATTCCTATCTGGTGGGCGGAAGCGCGGTAGGAAAGGGCATTTACGTGCGCATCTCTGTTTCCGGCTCGGAAAACGAAATCGAGTCGGCCCTGACCCAGCCGGTGGGCCTGCCCGAGTTTGCCGGCGGCACGGGCACGGAGGAGGACCCCTACCAGATTTCCACCATCCAGGAGTGGATTTTGTTCGCCTACCGGGTGGGTTACCAGAACCACATTGGCTACCGCTCCGCCTGGTATGAGCTGACGGCGGATTTGGACTTTTCCCAGATGACGCCCAACTCCGCCCTGATGGTGTCCAGCTTCTCCGGCGTGCTGGACGGCAACGGCCACGCCCTCCGGAACCTGACCCTCCTGAACCTGTCCGGCTATGGCACGGTGGGCCTGTTCAGCGAGGTGACGGGGGGCGGCGCCATTCGGAACCTGCACCTGGAGAATATTGATCTGACGACCAACACCGATGGGGTGGGCGGCCTGGTGGGCCTGCTCCAGGACGGCACCCTGTCCAACTGCACGGTCACAGGCTCGGTGAAAACCCAGCACTCGTCGGGGATGCTGGGCGGCCTGGTCTGTCGGGCGATAAATTCCCGGATTACGGACTGCCGCAACTATGTGGCGCTGGACGGCACCAGCAGCACCGGCGGCATCGCAGCCGCAGCCACAAACTGCACCCTGGAGCGGGTGTACAACTATGCCGACATCAGCCAGACCGGCGGATACGGAGCCGGCGGCATTGCGGGCAGGCTGAACAGCGGCAGCACCATCTCCCAGGCGGTCAACTGCGGCACGGTAAGCACGACCAAAGTTTACAACACCGGCGGCATCGCGGGTCTGGTAGGGGGAAGTTCTGAAAATGAAGACAAGCAGGTCAAGCTGGACTGCTGCATAAACCTGGGCGGAGTAAACGGCAACTGCTCCTCGGGGAGCGCCGGCGGTATCGTGGGCGCCATTGACCAGGGGGAGAACGTCAAAGTCACCATTACCAACAGCGTCAACAGCGGCAGGGTCTACCTCAGAAGTACAAGCAGCCTGGGCGGTATCCTGGGCGAGTTCCAGGACGGTACGGTGATTATCCGCAACTGCGCCAATACGGGAGAGCTGCTGTTCACCAAGCTGACGGGCAGCACCCCCAAATACGCCGGCGGCATGGTGGGCTATATCATGTACAGCGACGCTGCCCTCGTTTTGGAAAACTGCTACGTTACGGGCTTCCCCACGATGGCGGACAGCGATTACAACAGCAAGCAATATGAGATATTTGGACGGCTGTATGGCGGCTCCCAGTACAACATCCAGAAAACCTTTACCAACTGCTATTCCAATGCGGACGCCAGCTATGTGGACAAAAACAGCCAAAGCTGCACCTATGTGTCCAGCATGAAGACGGAGGAGTTTGTCAGCACCCTCAACGCCAATCTGGCCGGGCAGGAGGGCCTGCTGCCCTGGCAGCTGGATGGGGCGGTCAACGGCGGCTATCCCAGCCTTGTGGGACAGGGCAGCCGCATCCTCACCGCCGACGCCTCGGGGGTGTACCTGCTTTGGATTGGGGACGCCGCCCCGGCCGGGACGGATTTTCTGGCGGCCGCCTACGATGGGGCGGGCAGGCTGCTCACCCTGGGCCTGGCCTCCGCCTCCGAAAGCCAGCCCGTGTACATCCCCTTCCAGGAGCCGGCGGAGCTGACATCCGGCTGCACGGTGAAGGTGTTCTGCCTCAGCCAGGAGGGCCTGGTACCCCAGCGCGCCGCCCTGACCTATACCGTACAATAACCCAGCGGCCCCGGCGGATCTCCCGCCGGGGCCGCTTTACTTCCCGGACAAAACGTGGTACAATACCTCTGACTGGTCTCCACACCCGGTCCAAGCACGGCTGTGCCGTGTTCGTTCCGCGGCTTCGGCCCAAGGCCGCCCGCGGTTCTCTAAATACCAAAATGGAGGAATCAAGTATCATGCGCAAGTTTTCCACGAAAGACCTGATCCTGGCGGCCATGGTGGCGGCGATTTACTTCGTCCTGTGCTACTTTGGCAACATCTTTCAGCTCACCTTCGGACCGGTGCAGGTCCGGCTGGGAGAGGCCCTCACAGTCCTGCCCTTCCTCTTTCCCGCCACTGCCCCCGGTCTGGCGCTGGGCTGTCTGCTGACCAACATCCTCTCCCCCTACGGTCCCATTGACATGATTGTGGGCACCCTGGCCACCGCCATTGCCGCCTTCCTGAGCACGAAGATGCCCCGGTGGTACCTGGCCGGCCTGCCCCCCATTGTGATGAACGCCCTGCTGCTCCCACCCATGTGGGCCTGGGCACAGGCGGGCGCCCTCAACGATACCTTCTGGGCGGCCTATGTGCTGAATCTGTGGACCTTTGTGGCGGGGGAGGCTGTGGCCTGCTACGTGCTGGGCACCGTGCTGCTGAAGGCCATGTCCAGGGTCCGTTACTTCCGCACCATGATTCCGGAGCGCCGCCTGGTGCAGTTCTGAGCGGCTGCCCGGAAAAAGACAAGGAGGAACTGCTATGAAAGTCCGCAAGGCCGTGATTCCCGCCGCTGGCCTGGGCACCCGCATGCTGCCCGCCACCAAGACCGTCCCCAAGGAGATGCTGCCCATGGTGGACAAGCCGGTGGTGCAGTATATCATCGAGGAGGCGGTGGCCTCCGGCATCGAGGATATCCTCATCGTCACCAACCGGGCCAAGTCCGCCATGGACGACTATTTTGACTACTACCCCGAGCTGGAGACCCGCCTGCTCCAGTCCGGCAAGGAGCGGGAGCTGGTGGAGGTCCGCCGGGCCGCCGATCTGGCCAACATCTTCTATGTCCGGCAGAAGGAGACCAAGGGTTTGGGCCACGCCATCTACCGGGCCAAGCGCTTTGTGGGGGACGAGCCCTTTGCAGTGCTGCTGGGCGACGACATCATGCGGGCCGAAAAACCGGTGACCCTCCAGCTGATTGAGGGAGCGGAGAAGTACGGCGCCTCCGCCGTGGGGGTGCAGAAGGTGTCCACCGAGGCCATCTCCCGCTATTCCTCCGTCAAGGTGTCCCCCCTGGAGGACCGGATTTTTGAGGTCTCCGACATGAACGAGAAGCCCACTCCCCAGCAGATGTTTTCCAATTACGCCATCCTGGGCCGGTATGTGCTCACCCCGGAGATTTTTGATATTCTGGAAAATGTGAAGCCGGGCTACGGCGGGGAGATTCAGCTCACCGACGGTCTGCGGGAGCTGTGCCGGAAGAACCGTATGGTGGCGGTGGACTTTGAGGGCCGGCGGTATGACACCGGCAACATCTGCGGCTTTTTGGAGGCCACCATTGATTTCGCCCTGGAGCATAAGGCCACTGCCGCGTGGCTCCGGCAGTTCCTGAAGGACAAGGCCAGACAGCTGTAACACAGCGCGCAAAAAAAGACGGACGCCGCCGGCGTCCGTCTTTTTTTGCGGGTTATTCCAGCTCCAGGTGGGAGCGCTTCAGCGCCCGGCGGATGGCCAGGCACAGGGGGGGCGCGGCGGCAATGGCGATGATGCCGTTAAACAGGGAGGCGGGGACCTTTGCAGCCAGGGTGACCAGCGCCGGACCGGACTGGAGTCCCTCCACAAACAGGGCGTTGTAGTAGTAGCTCTTGGTGAAGTAGAGGATGTAGTAGATGACGCAGCCCAGAATGGCTCCGATGAGACAGCGGACGTAGCCCGCCTGGCTGCGCTTCTGAGCGGAGTGCATCACCAGCCCCGCCCCCAGGCCCATGGCCCCCTTGGTGAGGAAGGTGATCCAAAACTCCGAGATGAACCGGGGATCGGTAAAGTCGAAGAGCATGGAGCCCAGACCGGAGGCCAGTCCGCCCATGGGGCCCAGCAGCAGCCCGGACAGGCAGCACATGATATTGGCCAGGGTGAAGGAGGTATTGCCGCCGATGTTGATGGGGATAGTGACCCGCAGGTAATTGCTGACAAACACCAGGGCGGTCATCATGGCCAGCACGGCCAGCCGCAGCACGGTCATCCACGGCTTCTTTCTCATGGGAACCACTTCCGTTCTTCTCTTGATGAGGCCATTATAGCCACAGTCTGACCTTATTTAAATATCCAGTTTTAGAAAATACAATAAGGTCAGACTGGAGAAAAAGACTGCCGCGGCCTAAGCCGCGGCAGGTTTGCTTATCGGCTGAAAAAGTGGGAGGCCTTTGCCCGGACCGGGGGCCAGGAGGCCAGAAAGAGGATTACGCCTCCCGCCAGCAGGAGAAAGAACAGGGCGGTGAGGGCTTCCAAATCATAGGACTGGATAAAATACCTCCAGCTGTGGCCGGTATGGTTGCTGTCCCAATTGTACCATGTGATACCCTGTTCATAGGTGATGGTGGGCACCATAACAGCTACGGCCCGGGACAGGATATAGATGACCAGATTGCCCAGCAGCCCGGCGGCGGCCAGCAGGATTCCGGCCAGCCGGCGCTTTTTCAGAGGATCTGCCGCCGGAGAAGCGGCGGGCCGGGGAGGCTCGTCCAGGGTGTCGTCCAGCAGGTAGTCAGCGGACACCTGGAACAGACGGCTGAGCTGGAACAGGTTGCCCGCGTCGGGCTGGGCGGAGCCCCCCCTCCCAGCGGGAAATTGCCTGCCGGGACACCCCCAGCTGTTCCGCCAGGGCCTCCTGGGACAGGCCCCGCCCTTTCCGCAGGGTCACGATCTTCTCGGGCAGCTTCATAGGCGCACCTCCTGATTGTCTGGCTCTATCGTACCAGAAGTCCGGGGATAACGCCACCGCAAAAGGCTGTCACTTCCGCAACAAGAGGTTACATGGGGCTCAATACCGGCCAAAATCGCCGGAGCGGCCCTCGGTGACGTCGGCGCCGAACTCATAGTCCTTGCCGGGGAGAATGGCGTTGAGGACAATTCCGGCGATGGCGGCGATGGCCAGGTTGGTGAGAGTGACGTGGATTTCCCCGATGGTAAAGGTAATACCCCCGGAGAAGCCCAGGCCGCACACCAGGATGATGGCGGCGATGATGAGGTTGCGGGAGTTGGTGAAGTCCACCCGGTTCTCCACCACGTTGCGCACGCCAATGGCGGAGATCATACCATAGAGGATGAAGGAGACGCCGCCGATGATGGCGGTGGGGATGGAGTTGACGATGGCGGCGAAGGCGGGGGAGAAGGACAGGATGACGGCGTAGAGGGCGGCCAGGCGGACCACCTTGGGGTCATACACCCGGGAAAGCACCAGCACGCCGGTATTCTCGCCGTAGGTGGTGTTGGCGGGGCCGCCGAACAGGCCGGCCAGGGAGGTGGCGATGCCGTCGCCGATGAGGGTGCGGTGAAGGCCGGGATTCTCAATGAAGTTGCGGCCCACGGTGGCGGAGATGGCGGACATGTCGCCGATGTGCTCCATCATAGCGGCGATGGCGATGGGAGCCATGACAAAGATGGAGGTCAGGTCAAATTTGGCCAGGAAGAAGGGCTGGATGCCCACCGGGGCGGAGGAAACCACGCCGGAGAAGTCGATGAGGGGAATCACATTGCCGGCGCTGTCCAGGGCGGTGGCGCCCATGGCGTTGGCGATGAGGGCCACCACGTAGGAGCCCACCACGCCCAGCAGGATGGGGATAATCTTCACCATACCCTTGCCCCAGATGTTGGCCGCCACGATGATGGCCATGGCCACAATGGCCAGCCACCAGCAGGTGGCGGCGTTGGTGACTGCGGAGGGGGCCAGATTCAGGCCGATGAGGATGATGATGGGGCCGGTGACCACCGGGGGCAGGAAGCGCATGACCTTCTTCACGCCCACCAGCTTGATGACGGCGGCCAGGATGACGTACAGCAGACCGGCCACCACAATGCCGCCGCAGGCGTACTGGAGTTTGACAGCGGGGTCCATACCTGCGTACTTGCCCGCGTCCAGGGCGGCCACAGCGGCAAAGCCGCCCAGATAGGCGAAGGAGGAGCCCAGGAAGGCGGGCACCTGCATCTTGGCGCACACATGGAAGAACAGGGTGCCGATACCAGCGAAGAACAGGGTGGTCTGAATGGACAGGGGCAGACCGTAGCCCTGGACCAGGATGGGCACCAGCACGGTGGCGCCGAACATGGCAAACATGTGCTGAAGGCCCAGAATCAGCATCTTGGGGATGCCCAGCACCCGGGCGTCCCGGATGGGCTCCGCGCCCGGGGTTTTGTTTTCGTTCATAGATGCTCTCCTCTCTTTTCCGCAGACAGAAAAAAAGCAATTGCTTTTTCAAAGAAAAAACAATTGCCTTCTGAAAAAAATAAGGGGCCGGAACGTAGCTGTATCCATCTGCGCCATGGCGATGCCCCTCCTGTCTGCTTTCAAATTCAAAGCATTATACCAGATATCCGCGGTCTTGGCAAGGGGCAGGTTTGAAATTCTGCGGTTTTGGGAATATCAGTCAGAGAAGAAGGGGAAAAATCTCCCCGGCCCTCCGTTCTGCGCATTGACAAATGGGGAGAACTTTATTATAGTAAAACGCAAAAGAAAAGAAGGTGACTCCATGAAACGAGCCTTTGTGACAAAGGAACAGCTGGAGGAGATCGTCCGGCAGTTTCCCACCCCCTTCCACCTGTATGATGAGCACGGCATCCGGGAGACCGCCCGGCGGCTGAAGGCCGCCTTTGCCTGGAATCCCGGCTTCAAGGAGTATTTCGCGGTAAAGGCCACCCCCAACCCCACCATTTTGAAGATCCTGCGGGAGGAGGGCTGCGGGACGGACTGCTCCTCCCTCACCGAGCTGATGCTGGCCCACCGGTGCGGCTTTGCCGGGGAAGAAATCATGTTCTCCTCCAACGACACCCCGGCGGAGGAGTTTCAGCTGGCTCATCAGCTGGGGGCGGTCATCAACCTGGACGACTTCACCCACATTGACTTCCTGAAGGATACCATCGGCGGCATCCCCGAGACCATTTCCTGCCGCTTCAATCCCGGCGGACTGTTTACCCTGGGGGCGTCGGCGGAGGGATTTCAGGTGATGGACAATCCCGGCGACTCCAAGTACGGTTTTACCCGGGACCAGCTCTTTGCCGGATTCCGGAAGCTGAAGGAGCTGGGGGCCAGGCGCTTCGGCCTGCATGCCTTTTTGGCCTCCAACACCCTCTCCAACGACTATTATCCCACCCTGGCGGGCATCCTGTTCCGCCTGGCGGTGGAGCTGGAGCGGGAGACCGGGTGCGACATCTGCTTCATCAACCTCTCCGGCGGGGTGGGCATCCCCTACAAGCCGGACCAGCGTGCCAACGACATCGCGGTGATTGGGGAGGGGGTGCGGCGGCAGTTTGAGGACATCCTGGTGCCCGCCGGCATGGGGGATGTGGCCATTTACACCGAGCTGGGCCGCTTCCTGCTGGCCCCCAACGGCTGCCTGGTGACCAAGGTCCTCCACTTCAAGCACACCTACAAGGAGTATGTGGGGGTGGACGCCTGCGCCGCCAATCTGATGCGCCCGGCCATGTACGGGGCCTATCACCACATCACCGTCATGGGGAAGGAGGATGCCCCCCGGGACCACAGGTATGACGTGACCGGCAGCCTGTGCGAGAACAACGACAAGTTTGCCGTTGACCGGATGCTGCCGGAGGTGGAGCTGGGGGATCTGCTGGTGATCCACGACACCGGGGCCCACGGCTTCTCCATGGGCTACAACTACAACGGACGCCTGCGCTCGGCGGAGGTGCTCCTCCAAAGCGACGGCACCGCCAGGCTCATCCGCCGGGCGGAGACCCCGGAGGATTACTTTGCCACCATGATATTTGAAACGCGGCAGTAAAGAGGGCCCCGAAGCGTTTGCTTCGGGGCCTCAGCTGTGCCTTCCCGACAGAAGCCTATTCCAGTTCAAACGCCCCTGTATAGAGTGGGTAATACTGACCCTTCTCCGCGATGAGCTGCTCGTGGCTGCCGGGCTCGATAATCCGCCCCTGCTCCAGCACTATAATTTCGTTGGAATTTCGCGCGGTGGAGAGACGATGGGCAATGACAAACACCGTCCGGCCTGCCATCAGGGCATCCATCCCCTGCTGTACAATGGCCTCGGTCCGGGTATCAATGGAGGAGGCCGCCTCATCCATAATCATGACCGGCGGGCCAGCGACGGCGGCTCTGGCAATGGATATCAGCTGGCATTGTCCCTGGGAGAGGTTGTTGTTATCCCCGTTGATCATGGTTTGATATCCATTGGGGAGGCGCGTGATGAAGAAGTCGGCTCCGGGCAGCTTTGCCTGAGAGAGCTCCTCATTGAGCTCTCTCAGGCGCGCTTTGGCCGCCTCCTTTGACCACCTTCAGCCCACCGAACATCTCCTCAATGTAGCCGTTCACCGTGCCGGTGGAGTCCTGCTGCCTGGCAAAATACTTGCCGCTGTACCATACCATCCATTTTGCTACCAGCACCATCACAGCGGACAAGACCACAACGATGCCTGTGAGGATTAGACTGAACCGGAGCATGAAGCAGAAGGCAAAGACAATGGTGACCAGAGAAGAAACCATCATGGGCAGGCTTTGCGCGATAAACTGCCGCAGCGTATCCGTATCATTGGTATAGACGCTCATAATGCCGCCGTGGGTAAGGAATTGCCGGCCATATCCAAAATAAGAAATATTTATCAATTGGAGAGGAAACGCGCCATGAATACCATGCAGATAGCCTGCTTTTGACGGTGGCGGAAACGCTGAGCTTTGCCCGGGCCGCCGAAATGCTGCACGTGACCCAACCGGCGGTGACGCAGCAAATTCACGCGTTGGAGTCAGAACTGAAGCTGCAGCTGTTCCGCAGAACCACCCGGACCGTGGAGCTTACCCAGGAGGGACTGCTGTTCCTTGGGGACGCGAAAGCAATGCTTGAGATTTTTGAGCGGGCAAAAAGGCGGGCGGAGTGTTCCGTGGCGGACACGAGGGAGCCCTTTGTGATTGGATGCCACAGCAACAATGACATTCTGTACCTTGCGCGGACACTGCGGCAGATGAAGCTGCGCTTCCCCAGCCTCTACCCGGTTTTCCGCGTCATTCCCTTCCAGCATTTATATCAGCGGCTGTCCGAAGAAACGGTGGATGTGGTAATTGCCTTCCGGGAAGGCGGACTGAAAAAGACGATTCATTATCAGGAGTTAATCAAAATCCCCCTGGTGGGATTGGGAGCGCCGGATTCCTCCCTGGCGCAAAAAAGCGAGCTGAGCCTTGGAGATCTGAAGCAGGAGCCCCTCATTGTGCTCGAGCCGCAAAAATGTCCCGAAGAATACAGGAAGCTGCTGCATCATCTTCTGGGGGACCGTTCCCCGATGGATGTGTATTTTTGCGGCGCCGCGGAAATGGCGGTCACCCTGGCCCGGGCGGGATATGGGATTGCCGTCCTGCCCGGCCTGTTTCAGAGCCGCAGTCAGTCGCTTCTCTATTTGCCTGTTGTGGACGCGGAACCCATCTCCTACGGCGTGTATTACAAAACGCAGGCCGGTCATCCCCTTCGAAAGGCCTTCCTGAAAGGCATAAAAGAAGCGGTGGCGGACTTTGCCATGCCATGAGCGGGGGACTGGCGCGGAATTCCCCGCCTCGGGGAACACAAACCAGGCCCTCCAAGCCATACAGTGCGGAGAGAAAAACGCGCCGGAGGGGGCAGTCCCCTCCGGCGTGCTTCCCTTTCGGACTGAATTTTGGTACAATGAAGAAAAGCGGGACCCAGCCCTGTGAGAGCGGGTTTTCCCCGGACTGGATTCCAAATTTTGGGAGGTGCTCCGTGGAACATCAGGTTTTTATCAGCTATCACCACGACTCCTCGGCCCAGCTTGTGGAGCACATTGTTCAGGCACTGGAGAGCTGCGGCATCAAGTGCTGGTACGCGCCCCGGGATGTGGATTCCAAATATGCCGGGGACATTGTGCGAGCCATTGAGGAGTGCAGGATTTTCCTGCTCATTATGAATCGGTACGCTACCCACTCGGAACACGTGCTCAATGAGATTGACTGCGCCTTCAATCTCTTCCATCAGAAGACGGGGATCCGCCTTGTACCCTTCCGCACCGACAAGGAAAATCTGCCCGACGATGTGCGGTACTACCTGGGGCGTATCCACAGCCTGGATGGCTCCGAACCCCCGGAGGAGGCCCGGATTTCCGATCTGGTTTCCCGTATCACCTACTGCCTCCAGGGTCAGGAGGAGGGCGGCTCGTCCCGGGGACAGGCCGCCGGTCCCGCGCCGGGTGCCGCCGGTATCCGCAGCACCGCGCTGGTCCACAACACCAACTTTGTGGGCCGGGAAGAGGAGCTGGCGGAGATGCACCGGCTGCTCCAGGGAGAAAACAACAAGCTCTTCCTGTTTGGAACGGGCGGGATGGGGAAAAGCGAGCTGGCCCGGCAGTATCTGCGCAGGTTTCAGGGCGCATATACCACCATGGTGTGGATGACCTACAACGCCGACCTGCAGGAGATGCTGATCACGGACCAGTTTCTCCTGATCCACGGGCTGGAGAACGAAAAGCAGAATCTCACCACCCCCCAGGCCAGAGAAGCCTATTATGAAAAAAAGCTGAATTACCTCAAGGAGCACTGCGGCCGGGATACTTTGCTGGTGGTGGATAACCTGGACGCCCAGGATTCCCGCCTGCCCCAGCTGCTGGAGGGGAGGTATTCCATGATCCTCACCTCCCGCATCAGCCGAGAGAAGGAGGGATATCAGGAGCTGGCAATTCATTCCCTGGACCGGTGGGAGGACCAGCTGGCCCTGTTCAAAAAGTTCTACAAAAGACCTCTGGGACCGGAGGAGGAGCCTGCCCTCATGGAGGTGTTCCGGCGCATGGGCTTTCACACCTATGGCATCCAGCTGCTGGCCAGGCAGATGCAGGCCTCCCGGCTCTCCCCCTCCGCCATGCTGGACTATCTGCATGGCTCCGCCGGGACGGTCCAGCGCCGGCCCCAGATGGTGATGGAGCATGTGTTGGAGGTCATGGGGCAAATTTTTGACTTGAGCCGACTGCCTCCGGAGAAGATCTCCATTCTGAAAAACATGGCGCTCCTTCCCGTGGAGGGGGTGGAGACCGAGCTGTTTTTTGAACTGACCGGGCATATGCTTCTGGATGAGCTCATAGACGGCAGCTTCATTCAATACAACTGCATTTCCGACATGATCTCCCTCCACCCTCTGCTGGTGGATACCATAGCGGGGAAATTTCCCGGCTTTGCCCGGGATTGTCAGGTCTATCTGGACAACCTCACCCAGCGGCTGAGCCGGTTCACCCACTGCAAATACCAGGAGAAGCAGGTGCTTCTCTCCCTGGGGGAGACCTATTATCTCAAATGGTGCGACCCGCCGCTCCCCTTCCAGGTTCCCCTTATGGAGCGGCTGGCAGAGGCCTACGCGGAATACTTCATGCGGGACAAGAGCATTGGGGTGATGGAGCGGCTCATTGCCCTCCACCCGGACCCCCTCCGGGAAAGCTGGTACCACTATTACATTGCCAACCAGAGGCGGTGCCTGGAGCAGTATGAGCTGCTCTCTCAGGAGGCGGCCCGGTCCCTGGAGCTCATCCAGACGGTTCCCCAGTCTCCGGAACGGGACCGGCAGCTCTCCCAGAGCTACTCCATGATGGGGTGGGCCAGGTACTACGAAAACCGGCTGGAGGAGTCCGGCCATTACTTTCAGCAGGCCCTCCGGCTCCGCCGGGAGATCCTGCCAGACGACAGCCCCCTCATTGCCTGGGCCTATTACAACAGAGCCGCCGTGCTGATGAAAATGGGACGGCTGGAGGAGGCGGCGCAGGGGTATAAGGAGGCGATCCGGCGGTTTGAGGCCATTGACGAGATTGGCATCTGCGTGCCGGCCTACCTGAGCGCTGCGGAGTCCTATTTGGAGCTGGGGGATTTGAAAGAAGCGGAGCAGGCCCTTTCCCAGGCGTTTACCTATGAATACGAATATTATGGAGCGGAAAACTGCCGCAGCTATTGGCTCTATCAGGTAAAGGCCAGGCTGCTGGCCCGCCAGGGGAATGAGGAGGAGGCCCGAAAATTTCATCAGATGTCCAAAGAAGCCTACCAAAGCTATCTGGATGGACAGGGATAGCTCCGCTCTGAAAGAAATTGCAGGCGCATAACAACAGGGGAAAACGGGATGCATAACCTGCTTCGGACGCATTTGCAGGATACGGGCTGCTGAAAGTGGAAAAAGTACCGCAATCCATTGGATTGCGGTACTTTTTTGCTGAGAGTGGAGGGGGAAGCTCCGGCGCGCATATTCAATTTGCCAGGTCGCCGGCGGCCTTGATCTTTACCCGGTTGGTATGGCCGGGGTAGTAGGCCAAGGGCACGTCCTCCGCCTCGATGATTTCCACCGTGTCCCGGATGGCTCCGGCGGCCACGGCCAGATCCACGGCCTGGGCCTTTGCCTGCTCCAGCGCCTTGTCCCGGGGGAGCTCGTCATAGTTGATAAGCTGCTCAAAGGTGCCGCTCACCTTGGAAATAGCCGAACCGATGGCGTTGGCGCAGCCGAAGTGTTCCGGCTTAATCACCTGTGCGGCCCCGGCCAGCTGCTCCGGCAGAATGATGGAGCCGCCGCCCACCCGGATCACATCCATGTCCGCGCTGGACACCTTCATGGAGTCGATAGCGTCCTCCACCATGGCGCGCATGGCGGCCAGGGCCTTCCTTGCCAGCTCCTCGGAGATGTGGGACACCCTGGAGGGGTCGCCCAGCTGATACATGCCCAACCGCACGGCGATGTCCGTGGCGGTGAGGACATCGCCGCCAAAGACAAGCGCCTTCTTTGTGATTTCGTAGCCCACGCTGTCTGGACCGACAGTGACGGTGCCGTCAGGGCGCAGGCGCACGATGGAGCCGCCCCCCAGGCCGATGGATACCACATCCGGCATACGGAAATTGGTGCGCACGCCGCCGATGGTTACCGCCACGCTGGACTCCCGGGGAAACCCGTTTTGAATCACGCCGAAGTCGGTGGTGGTGCCCCCCACATCAATGACAATTGCATTGTGCAGATGGCTGAGATAGCTGGCCCCCCGGATGGAGTTGGTGGGTCCGCAGGCCACGGTGAGGATGGGATAGCGCCGGGCATGCTCCATGGTCATCAGCGTGCCGTCATTCTGGCTCAGGTACACAGCGGCGTTGGTGATGCCCTCGTCGGCCAGGCTCTGGGCAAAGCCCTCGGTGAAGCGCTGGGCCACCTTCCACAGAGCGGCGTTGAGGATGGTGGCGTTCTCCCGTTCAATGAGGCCCATGGAGCCGATCTCACTGGAGACGGAGATGTGCACATCCTCTCCCATCACCTCCCGGCAGAGGGCTGCCGCCTCCGCCTCGTGGTCGCTGCGCACGGTGGAGAACACGCTGGAAATGGCGATGGACTGGACCCCCTTTTCCTTCATCTCCAGGAAGAAGGCCCGGGCGGCCTCCCGGTCGAAGGGAGCCAGCTCCTTGCCGTCGTACTCAAAGCCGCCGCCGATGACAGCGCTGCCGGCGCAGATCTGCCGGATATCGTCGGACCAGTCCACCATGGGCGGGATGCCCAGAGTGGCGGGGGCGCCCAGGCGGAGAATGCCGATGGGCGCCAGGTTTCTGCGCTCCACAATGGCGTTGGTGCACTGGGTGGTGCCCAGCATGGCCTGCCGGATCTGGCGCTTGTCCACGCCGGATACGGACAAAACAGTGCGCAGGGCGGCCAGGATACCGTCATAGATATCGCCGGAGGTGGGACATTTGATGTCCGCGATGACATTCCGGTTTTCGTCAATGAGTACGGCGTCGGTATTGGTGCCGCCCACGTCTATGCCCAGCTTATACATGCTGACACACCTCCTTGTAGCGCTCCTCCAGGGGGATATAGTCGGTATCCACGCCGAAGTAACGGGGGCCCACCAGCTCAATGCCGGCGGGACAGCGCCACATTTCAAAGCATTTCAGGCCCACCACCAATACCCGCTTGCCGTATTTGAGGGCGTCGGTGGTAACGGGGGAGAAGGTCTCGGTGTCTACCAGGCAGATGAGGTCAGGCACCGTGGCCACGATGTTACCGTCCACCTCGGCGGTGAGATTTTCGTTCTGGAACTCCACCGCGGCGGTGCGGCCCTTGCACGCTCCGATGCCCTCCAGCAGTACCCGGCCGAAGTTAAATCCGGCCCGGGTTTCCCGGAGCACATCTGCTATTTTGCCCTTGAAGAGCTTGTAGCCCCCTGTGAATTCCAGGAAGTGGCCCTCCGGGTCCTGGGCGGTCTTGACGGTGCGGATGGCCGCCCCCAGCTGCTGGCTGCGGGTGACGATGCCGCGGACGCCGTACTGCTTCATCTGGGCCCCGCTCATGGGATAGAGGGAGACCGAAACCGAGCCGCCGCAGCTCATGGTCACCGCGCGGGCCAGCTCCTCCGTCCATTTGTTGGTGATGGTCTCAAAAATAACGCTGTTGCCCTTTTCGTCGGTCAGGGCCATGGGCGTGGCGCTGATGTCGCCGATGGTGAAGGTGACCATCTGCAGCTCGGGGAAGGCCCGGCCCATGCCGTCCACATCCACCAGAGGCAGGCCCAGCCGGGCCGCCGCGGCGATGGGCAGCATGGAGTTCACGCCGCCGGCCTCAATGGGCATAAAGGCGTGGATCTTTTTCCCAAAGAAGCGGGAGACCATATCGTAGAGCTGCTGGTATTCACGGCCGCCGATGGCCTTCTCCGCCAGAACGGTGGGGGCTCCCATCATGGCGATGGGCACCACCAGGGCGTCGTCCGGCACCTCCTCCGGGTCCAGCAGGGTGACCGGTCCGCAGTCCCGGACGGCGCCCATGGCCACCAGCTTGCCCACATAGGGATCTCCGCCGCCGCCCGCGCCCAGCAGCGCGGCGCCGGTGGCAATATCCTCGATTTCCGGTATGCCGATTTTGCGCAACGAAAACAACTCCTTTTTATGGCTTTGCCCTTGGCTTACACTGCTTTTTTGGGAAAGAGGGCCGCAAGAATCACATACAGCACCAGGGAGACCGCAATGCCGTTCACCGGCCCCACGAAGAAGGGACTGTCAAGGAAGGGAAGCGTCGCAATCAGGCCGGGGAAGCTCTGGAAGGTGCCGCCGGTGACGCAGGCCACCAGGGCGCCGGCCAGGAAGGCGATGAGTCCGGCGGCGGAGAAGCCGGGCTGGAAGGTGAAATTCTCCTGATTTCCTCTGCCGGTAATCCAGTAGGCGGCAATGATAACGCCGGCCAGCGGCGGGATGAGAGCGCTCATCAGGGACAGGAAGCCCTGGAAGGCGTTGAGCAGGCCGAAGGCGGCCAGCAGAGTGCCGATGCCCCCCGCGATACCGGTGGTGACCGCAAATTTGCGTTCGGTAAAGCCCAGCAGATTGCTCAGGGCCAGACCGCCGGAGTAGGCGTTGGTGACGTTGGTGGTCCAGGTGGCAAGCACCAGGGCGACAAGACCCAGGACAGGCACCCCCAGGGAGACAAGAATGGCGGAGATGTCGTACTGCCCCGTGACGATGCTCATCAGCGCGCCGGTGAGCAGCATGAACAGCCCGGCGGGCATGACCCCCACGATGGAGCTCTTGACCACATCCGCCCGGCTTTTGGCAAAGCGGCAGTAGTCCGCCGAGATGACGCCGCCCAGGGCGAAGGAGGCCACCACCATGGAGATGCCGTATACCAGCCCGGCGGAGGTCTCAGGGGCATAGGCGGAGATGGCCGCCCCGCCGTTGTGGGCGGTAATGCCCGCGATGAGTCCGTAGAGGCAGACGATAACCAGCAAGGGTACCGCGATGTAGTTGAGCCACTTCAGGCCCTTGAAGCCGGCGCAGGCGGTGGCCAGCATGATGATGCCCCAGAGAATGGAGCTGACCGACACAAAGGCCGGACTGGCCTCCATGCCCAGCAGGGGAGCCACCATGGCGGCAAAGGCCTGGCCGCAGGTGGCCGACTGGATGCCGAACCAGCCGATGCAGGCGATGGCAATGAGGGTGCTGATGACGTACCGCGCCCCCTTTTCTCCCAGAGCGCCGGAGGCCATGACCGATACCGGCAGACCGGTGTCGCAGGCCTGCATGCCGATGAAAATCATATAGAGGCAGATGAGACCGTAGCCAATCAGTATGGAGATGACAATTTCAGACAGCGACAGTCCGCCGCTGGTGAGAACGCCGCCAATCATCAGGCAGGGCACGCAAATCATGCCTCCGGCCCATACCGCGGCAATGGACAACCAGCTTTGGCGCTGGCTCTCCTGCACTTCAAATCCGCTTGTTTTTTCCTGCATGGTTGCTCACATCCCGCTTCCAAAGTGTCCGGCCAAGCGGCCCCGGCGGGGCCCTTTCACCGTTTGCAGCAGTATAACACTTTAGCGTGGCGGAGGGATACTGTCGCGGAGGCAAAAAACAAGGAACGGCCCGTTGTCCATTCGGACAATGGGCCGTTCCTTACTGATAAGCCCGACTCAGCATCAGACGCCTTACCGCGCAGGCCTTATAGAGCGCCAGGAGCTCCGGCGTCTTATCCGCCCGATAGCCAAGCAGGTCGGAAATGCGGCGGAGACGGTATTTTACCGTGTTTTTATGAAAGTGCAGCAGCTCTGCGGTGCGGGTGACACTCATCCCGCCATCCAGCAGATAGACGCTCAAGGTCTCTGCCAGGTCCAGCTCCTCGCTGTCCCTTTGAACAGTGGAAATTACCTCCAGACAGGCGTCAAGGGCGGCCTCCCCCTCCTGGATGATTTGGCGGCAGTCTTTGGAGAAGCGGATGTCGCCGGAGGTGTACAGCCGCCGCGCAGGGTAGATGACCGCGGCGTCGGTCAGATGCTCATGGAAGGCCAGATAGGCCGCCCGCACGTCGGCGGTGTTCTGGAGGCCGGAGCAGCGGCAGAGTACCGCGTCGGGCAGCTGGGCGGATACGGTGTCCAGCACCGAGGCGCTCAGGCGTTCGGCCTCCTGCTGAGTTTGAGGGGTGCCCAGAAAAATGAGCAGCCGCCCGCCGTATACGTCCATGATGAGGGAGCTGGAAAAGCCCGCGAAACACTCCCGCACCGCGGGCAAAAGGGCCTGAAGACGCTCCCTTGCGTCTGTCCGGACGGACTGGGCAATCCACATCTCATGGAGAGAGGCCACATCCACGTGGAAAATATCAGCCAGCCGGCGCATTTTCAGCGGCTCGTCCTGCAGGATGGCGCGGATCAGCTCGTGTATGGCAATCTCCCCATGGCGCCGGCCCCAGATATTGATGCAGATGCGGGTGGCGTCCGTCGCCTGGCCCAGGGTGGCCGCGTCCAGGGGGAGCCCCGCCTTGATAAGCAGCAGCTCCATCTGCTGTCCGCCGTCGATGCCAAGGCCCATGCGGTAGATGCGTGCGTCTGGCACAAAGGGGCAGACCGCGCTGCTGCCGGGCGGAGGATAGCTCTGCATCCGCTTTAATCCGCCGGACACATCCCCCTCTATGCCCCGGGGCCAGGCCACCAGATTGAGGACATGGAAGGAGGAGTCGCACAGCAGCACCGAGGCAGAAATTCGGTCGCTGAGCAGTCTCAGAGCGGTGTTGACGGTCTGTAAGTGCTTGGGCAGGGCCGAGATGCCGGCCAGAATGTCCAGTACGATGGAGCTGCTCTGGGTCCGGTCCCGGCAGATGCAGGCCATGACGTCGCTGATGACTTCGCCATAGCGGAGGGTGGCCTCTCCCTCCGGCATGACGATGAGAACAAAATCCAGCTCGTCGGCCAGAGCAATGAGCCGGGGGTCAATGCGGGGGAGATAGACCCCCACATAGAAAATGATAAGTCCCACTTCTCCGCCCTGGGCCAGACGGCGAATGTTGGCCAGCTGCAGCGGCACATTGTCCACGCTGTTGAGAAAGCCGGTTATGACGATCTCGCTGCCGAAGAACTCGCCCTGAGGAAAGACCTCGTCCACCAGAACGCCGGGATCGGTGGATTCCAGCACCGAAATGCTGGATACCACCTTGGAGAGCCCTCTGTGTCCGCCAATGACTTTCGCGCGGCTGAGGGAGGGCAGCTTCAGCAGCTGCTCCACTGTAACGCTCATGGGCGCACCTCCGCGTCAGAATGCTTGATTTTGCAGCGGCCAGGAAAGGCCTCCTGCGCGCCCCGCCGAGAACCCGCCGTCTGGCGGTGCCCCGGCAGGCGAGGCAGACGACGGGGCGGCGGGTATTCTGCGGCTCATTTTACCAGCGCTTCGTACCTCTGGTCAACGCCCCGAAAATAGGAGCGCACAAAATCGCGGAATCGTTTCCCCAGGGCATTCAAGGGCTTTCGGGTATTGTAGGCAATGCCGAAGTAAGCGATCGGCGCTCCGTCGCGGTATGGCAGGCATACCAGCGACTGGCCTTTTCCGGACAGCACCAGCTCCCGGTATTTCACGGAGGGCACGATGGAGATGCAGCGATTGTGCTCCACCAAGGAAAGCAGCAAGTCCGGATGCCGCACATCGTAATCAATGATGGGGGTGCAGCCCAGCTTTCCCTCAATTGTGCAGAGAGCGTTCCGGTTGACCTGAGAGCCGTCAATGGCCAGATGCGCGCCAAGCAGAGCATCCCGGCTGATGCTGGTCTGCCCGGCCAGGGGATGGGCCTTGCTGAGAAGCAGCATGAACGGACACTCGTACAGCCGCTCAAAGGCCAGATCTTCCCCGGACGGCTCCAGCACGGTAAGGGCCAAATCCACCTCCTGCCGCTCCAGCATGCCGGCCACGGCGGATATGTCAGCACGATGATGATTTAGGGCGATATCCGGGCTTTCCAGCAAAAACTGCTGAAGCACTCTCCGCTCCGATTCAAAATAATTTTGCCGCGGCGGCGCTCAAAGAGAGGAACCCCCACTTCTTCCTCCAAACGGGAAATGGAGGTGCTGAGGTTAGGCTGGGAGACAAACATGATCTCCGCCGCCTTTGACATGTTTTCTAGCTGGGCCACAGCGGAAAAATATCGAAGTTGTGAAAGCCCCATGCCAAATTGCCTACAAGCGACTATATAAATTAGATATACCGCTACAAATATTATATATTTTCCAAAAATATTTGTAAAGGATATACTGACTCACGGGTAAGGACATTCCGGAGTGTCAGCAGAAAAGCAGGAATGGCGGGAGCCGGACGCGGCGACCCGATTTCCAAGGAGGGATAACGCTATGGAGCAGACGAAACGAGGCTTTGGTGCCTGGGGCTGGTTCTTGCTGATTTTCGGCGCGTTGATCTTTTTCAGCAACGGCGGCTTCTTTTCAGACGGCACAAATATCATTTCTCCCGCAGTCGCGGAAAACCTGCAGGTGGAGCAAAGCCTGATTCTTACCATGAATTCCATTGCAGGTGTCGTCGGCGTTTTGGTGGCGGTTGTGGCCGGCCAGCTGAATCAGCGAATCGGTCCCAGCAAAGTGACGGCTGGCTGCCTGATCCTGGCTGGCCTGGGGCATATTGCGGCCTGCCATGCTGTAAGCGTGCCCATGTGCCCGATTGCCATGTGCTTTGTGGGCGGCTGGATCACCGGACAGCTCCTGCGCACCAAGGAGGTGTGGCTGTGCGTGTTTGCCACCGGCTTTCTGATGCTGGTCCAGATGGGTATTATGACGCAGCTGGTGGACCGCAACAAAGAAGTGGGCATGGACCCCATACTGGCGGTGAATGTTATGACGCCCATCGCCGTCATCGGCATCGTGGGCTCGGTGATTTTCGGGCGTATCGTGTTCCGGCTGGGCATCAAAAAGGCGGGCGTGCTTACCGGCCTGCTGTACATTGCGGCCATGCTGCTCAACGTCAGCGGAATCATGCCCCTGGTGATCATCGGTTTCCTGGGCGCCGCGGCCCCCAACCTGATGAATTCCATTCCCGGCTCCGTGTTCGGGCGGGTGGGGTACGCCAAGGTCAACAGCGTGGTGTTCCCCCTGGCCAGCATCATCTATATGCTCAACTTTGCGGTAAACGGCCTGATCAAGGCCCTGTTCAACAGCCTAAGCGTGGCGTATCTCGTCTTTGCCGTGCTGGAGCTGATTTCCATTCTGCTGATTCTGGCGCTGCAGGACCACAAGTACGACCAGGACTATATGGCCGCCCACGGAAGATAAACCATTCCCCCCAAAAGACAAGAAGGTATTTCTATGAGCAAACATTCCATCGTGGCATTGGCCCATGGAAAGAACGCCCAGGAAAATGTTACCTGGGTATTTGAAATGCTGGGCGGCGTGACCAGGATGATTGAGCCCAACTCCACCGTGGTGCTCAAGCCCAACGCCGGCCACGCGGCGCCTCCCGAGTATGCCGTGTGTACCAGCCCTGAAACCGTCCGGTCGGTAATCCGAGAGGTAAAAAAGGCCAATCCCAAGCGCATTGTCATCGCCGAGGCCGCCGCCGTGGGCTGCGATACCGTGGAGTGCTATGAGGCCTGCGGCATCGCCGCCGTGGCCCGGGAAGAGGGCGTGGAGCTGATTGACATCAAGCGGGACAAGGACCTCATCAACGTGGCGGTGCGGGGCTACCGCTCCAATATCAGCCATGTGAAGCTGCCCCGGCTGCTCATCGAGGCCGAGCACATCATCAATCTGCCCATCCTGAAGGCCCATGCCAGCATGGTGTTCTCCGGCGCCCTGAAAAACATCAAGGGTGTGGTGCAGGACCAGGTCCACGTACAAATGCACCAGCAGAACCTGACCATGGCCATGATGGATGTGTGGTAGGCCTGCCGGGCCGACATCAACATCATGGACGTGATGCACGCTGCCAGCGGGTACTCTCCCCACACCCCCGTGCCCATCGAGGTGGACTGCGTCATGGGCTCCTACGATCCGGTGGCCCTGGACCGCATCGCCTGTGAGCTGGTGGGGATTGACCCCGATGGCGTGGACTACTTCCGGGTGGCTCAGGAGGCCGGCCTGGGTACCACCGACCGGGAGAGCATTCAGGTCATCGGCGACGACCTGGCCTGCTGCGCCACCAAGATGTGGGTGCCCTATCTGGAGGATATCCGCAGCCGCTGGCCGGAGTACGAGGTCCACTGTGAGGGCGCCTGCTCCAGCTGCCAGGCGCTGCTGACGCTGAACATGGAGACGCTGAAGGCCATAGGCGCCTATGAGGAGAACCAGGATCTGGTTATCGTTGCCGGCGGCAAGAACACCCTATCCCCCCACACACCCGACGAAAAAATCATGCTCCATGGCAACTGTACCCGCAAGCACCTGAAGGAGCATCCCAACGCGTTTTTCCTCCAGGGCTGCCCCCCTGGAGAGGGCTCCCTGTACATGTCCGTCCTCCGCAAGGAGGCCATGACCGGCAAGCCGGAGCAGACGCCCTGGATTCGGGAGCGGATGGAGGCTGATGCCCCGACCTGGCGCTCCTACGTGGAAAAAGAGGCGGAGAAGTTTTATGGCAGCGCCAAACAGTGAGCAGGGCTACGTCACGCTGCGCAACGGCGGGGACCTGATGAAGCTGCTGGGGGACATATTTACCGATTCCTTTATGCAGGAGAATTCCCGCTTTCAAAATTTTGAGGAATTTCAGTTCTCCAGCGCGGTGATGGTCAACTGGAAGGCGGAAACCATCATTTATGCCCAGCTGCTGCTGGACAGTTTTGTAAAAGAGAGCACCTGCTTTTCCAACTGGGACGAGATGATACGCGCCGCTGTGGAGGAGCGATACCATGGTGAAAGGAGAACAAGCAATGAAACCGGAAGCGATTAAACGCGTTGCCTGTGTGGGCGGCGGGGTCATCGGCTCCAGCTGGGCCATTCAGTTCGCCATGCGGGGACTGGACGTAATTCTGTCCGACATTAACGACGAGCAGCTGGCCAAGAGCCGGGCCCAGATGCACAGGAGCCTGGACGCTCTGGAGCAGTTCGGGGCAGTTACCCGATCCCGGCGGGAAGAGATTGCGGGGCGGGTAAAGCTGACAACCGCGATGGAGGAGGCTGTGGCAGACGCCCGGTTTATCCAGGAGAGCGGACCGGAGCGGCTGGAAATCAAGCAGAGCATCCTGGCCCAGGTGGAGGCGTATGCGCCGGCGCAGGCCATTTATGCCAGCTCCACCTCCGGCCTGCTGGTCAGCGATATTGCCGCCCGGGCCGCGCACCCAGAGCGGTGTGTGGGCGCCCACCCCTACAATCCGCCCCACCTGATTCCGCTGGTGGAGCTGACCTCCGGGGACAGGACCGCCCCGGACATTCTCCAGACCGCCTACGACTTCTACCAGTCCATCGGCAAGGAAGCGGTGCTCCTGCGGAAGGAATGTCCCGGCTTTCTTGCCAACCGGCTTCAGCTGGCCCTCTATCGGGAGGTCCAGGACCTGGTGATGCGGGGAGTGTGCTCCGTGGAGGATGCGGACAAGGCGCTGGTATACGGCCCCGGCCTGCGGTGGGCCATTTTCGGCCATAACATGATCATGCAGCTGGGCAATCCCGGCGGCCTCACCGGCATGGTGGAGATGCTGGGCAATTCCGGAGACCGCTGGCTGGCCGACATGGCCTCCTGGACCCACCAGCCCGACAACTGGGCTCAGGTGGCTCAGCCCGGAGTGGATCAGGAGATGGCCAACTTCCCCGACTATGTGGGCCACACCAATGAGGCGTGCGCCAGGTACCGGGACCAAATGCTCATTGAATTGCTGAAGCTCCACCGGAAGCTGTGAGGGCAGGGCGGATGGGTCTCTCGGCGCTGCCGCGATACTGGCGGCGGTGGGGCTGCTCCTCTCCCGATTTTTGAAACCTGTAACCGCCAAAGGAGAATGATATGGAACTGAGCAAAGTGCGCAGCATAGAGCAGATTGTGGCCAGCTTTAAGGATGGTCGGATTATCGCCATCGGCGGCCAGACCAACAATGGAGAAGATGGCCGCCATGAAGCCCTGCTTCAGGGAGAACGGCCGGGTCACCGCCGCCACCTCTTCCCAGACCAGCGACGGCGCCGCCTTTCTGGTGCTGATGAGCCGGGACAGAGCGGCCGAGCTGGGCATCCGGCCTCTGGCCTCCTTCCTGGGCTTTTGTGTGGGCGGGCTGGACCCGGCATACATGGGCCTGGGCCCCATCTATGCCGTGCCCAAGGTGCTCAGATATACCGGCCTTGCCCTTGAGGATATGGATGGCATTGAACTCAATGAGGCGTTTGCCGCTCAGGCAGGTCCCTGTATCAGGGAGCTGGGCCTGAACCCTGCCAAGGTCAACCCCAATGGCGGCGCGATGGCTCTGGGCCACCCCCTGGGGGCTACCGGCGCCATCCTGTCCTGCAAGGCCATTTCGGAGCTGCGGCGTACCGGGGGCAAGTATGCTCTGGTGACCATGTGCATTGCCGGCGGCATGGGCGCGGCCGGAATTTTTAAAGCGGAATAATCACAGCAGACATCTAAAACAAAAATGGAGGTAATCAATATGGGCAAGCCTATGGCTGATTATGTGAAACTCCCTCAGCTGGAGGAATATAAGGAGTGGTTTAAGGATTTTGCCGACCTGTACCGGGAGGATGGTATTCTTCAGGTTACCTGGAAGACCAACGACGGCCCCATGCATCACAGCGGCATGTCCCATCGGGCCATCAGCCAGCTGGTGCGGGTGCTGTCCCTGGACTATCAGAATGAGATCATCATCTTTACCCACATCGGCGATTCCTGGATGACCGAATCCGATCCCAACGGCTGGGAGACCTATTCCAAGCTGCCCACCGAGCGGTTCCAGCATCAGTATTTTGACGACACCAACCTCATCAAGAATATGGTCTTTGACCTGGATGTGCCAACCATCGGTGTACTGCCCGGCCCCGGCTTCCACTGGGATTCCGCTATGCTCAGCGATGTCACCATCTGCTCCGACGATACCTGGCTGGAGGTTCCCCACGCCCACGGCGGGCTGGTGCCCGGTGACGGCATGGGCCTTATGGCCCAGCACTACTTCGGCACCAAGCGCGGCAACTACTACATGATGACCTCCCGCCAGTTGACCGCGCAGCAGATGCTGGAGTGGGGCATGGTCAGCGAGGTAGTGCCCAAGGTGCAGGTCATGGACCGGGCCTGGGAGATCGCCCGGATGTGGAAGACGATGCCCTATGAGAACCGCACCATCATGTCCAACCTGGCCAAGCGTCCCCTGAAAAAGCTGCTGGTGGAGGATTTGAAGCTCCATACGGTCAGTGAGCAGTACGGCTCCCTGCTGCGCATTGCCGCCGGCGATATGGGGGACCGCAATGCCGCCCAGCGGGATGAAAAGTATATCAGCCAGACCAACGACTGGCGTTACTGCCACGACTGGATGCAGCAGCCTCCTACTCCGGAGAGCTGGGCCGGCTTCCGGACCAAGCCCATCGAATGGTTCAAGGAAGTTGAGGCCGGCAGAGAGGTCAATCCCTTTGACCCCAAGCGCCCTGTAAAGCCCTATCGGCCTGAGCCGAAAGAGCAATAAAAGCGCTTTGCCCCAATATCAAAAACCAAGACAGACGGGAGCGCAAATTTATGAGCAAAACAATGATTACTGCCGCACTCACCGGCGCGGTTACCCCCGCGGGCTATCATATTCCCGAGACACCCCAGCAGATTGCCGACGAGGCCTATGACGCCTGGAAACTGGGCGCGGCTGTGGTCCATCTGCACATGCGGGCTGACGACGGACTGGGAGCCATGGACAAGGAGAAGTTTCGGGAGACCATCCGCCTGATCCGCAGCCACAAGGATTGTGACGTCATCATCAACTGCACCTCCTCCGGCGCGTCTCCCCAGCATCCCGCTTCCGACGACGAGCGCATGGCCCATCACAGGGAGCTGGAGGGGATCGAGATGGGCTCCTATGACGCCGGCTCGTTCAACTGGATGCCGGGCGGCGTATTCGTCAACTCTCCGCAGTTCCTGCAGAAGCTGGGCGACCTCTATATGGAGAAGGGCATCAAGCCCGAGATCGAAATTTTCGACGCCGGTATGCTGGGAATCACCGACTATTTTGTGAAAAAGGGCCATCTGCCTATCCTGTTCGCGGCCCTGGCTCTGGGAGGACATGTCCGCGTGGGTATGGAGGACAATGTGGTATTTGGAGTGGACGAAGACGGCAAAAAAGTGATGGCCACGAACCATATGCTGGTGGAGCGCGGCCGCGCTTACTGCGTTTGGCATGTTGGGCGGCAACATTTGTGGCGGTTCTTTTGCTCGGCGTATGCCGTGATCATGGCGAAGAAATCGCGGCTTTTCACAATGCTGATTGCGTTGAGAGGGCTTTTGCAGTATACTAAAGCCACAATAAGGCGCGCCGGATGGCTGTGCCATGTTAAAGAGCGGAAAACAACGAACCAGGGAGGAGGAACGATGGACATAAAGCAAAAACACCTGCTTTTCCCCGGGAGCGGTGCGCTGACGGCGTTTGCGTGCCAGTTCATCCTGTTTCAGCTGACCGAATCCCTGGTGAACGACCGGGCGGCAGCGCTTCTTGGGGTGGAGACGGTCAACGCAGTGTATTCTGCCGGACTGTTTTCCACCGCAAGCGGCTATCTGCTGTTTGCGTTTATGTCCTGGCGGATCGGTTCCGCCGCCCGCAAGGTGCTCCTGGCCTGCATGGGGGTGGCCTATCTGTGCTCAAGCACCTGTATGGCCAGGACGGCGCAGCCGCCGGTCTTTGTTGCTTGCGCTTTGGCGGGATTGCTGTCGGCCGGATATCTCGGAGGCCTGACCCACTGGATCCTGGCGGCCGCGCTGCGGGACGGGCGGTATACCGGCCGGGCCACCGGCGCCGCCATTGCCGCCGGTATTGGGCTGCAATATCTGGTACAAAGCCTTTTGCCAATGCCGGCCGCTCTGGCGGTCTGGCTGGCCGCAGCGGTTTTTATTGTGGCGTTTGGGTACCGGTGTTCCCGTGGCGATTGCTTCTCCGCCCCCCCATCCGCCCGGAGCGGCCCGGAGCCCCTCCTGCGCAGGAGGCTCTTCGTGTTAATTGCCGCTGTAATTTTAATGTCGATGATTATCTCCCTGGACGACACGATCTGCGTGACCTTTCATGCCCAGGGAAGCGTCAATCTGTACGGGGCGCCACGACTGTTTTATGCAGGAAGCGTCCTGCTGGCCGGCTTCCTCGCTGACCGGAGGGGGCGGGCCTATCTGCCGCTGGCCACCGTTTGCGTGGTGCTGATTTCGGGATTTACCTTTGCCTTTTTGAGCCGGTCGGATACCTATTGGATCAATGCCTGCCTGCTGTATACGTACTCCGGGTTCTATGTGGAGTTTTTTACGGTGATGTTTTTGGCTGCGGCGCCCAGAAGCGGCTGCCCGGAGCTGTGGGCGGGGATGGGGCGGATCACCCGATCCTATACGTTGGCCATCGTCACAGTGCCGTTCATCCGGCTTTTTGACGCATTCGGGGTTGTACCGATGATGGTGCTGTCCACCGTTTTTTCAATGGGATGTCTGGTGCTCTTTTTTACCAGTGGGATGCTCAGTCCCGCCCGGACTGGAGAGACACCCCCGTCCGATTTCCGGTCGCTGGAAGGGTTTGCCCAAAAGCACCATCTCACTCCCAGGGAAACTGACGTGCTGGAGCGGCTTTTGACCACCGACGACGACTTGCAGGAGATCGCCGACAGTTTGTATATTTCGCGGCGGATGGTTCAGCGGTATGTTTCCTCTATCTATGAAAAGACAGAGACAAAGACACGGATCGGGCTGTTCCGAAATTATATGGATTTTACAACGGACTGAAATTCATTCGGGCGGAGCGCCGCTTTTCCTGATACAAAAAAATCCGCTGGAATCGCATGATTCCAGCGGATTTTTGGCATGGGGTGACAAAAAATATTTTGTTAGCTGAACGAATACTAAGATAAGGTACAATAAGTTTCGCAAATTGAAAAGCAGATAAAAAGAGACACGAAGTTCGCCAGCCTCTATGAGAACGAATTTCTGAAAGCGGTGATCGGGCACTCCCAGCAAGCGGCGGAGACTGACCGCAAGCTGAAGGAGAAGGAATTGAAAGCCCTGCTTGCCCGTGACGAGGAACTGGACGGGCTGTTTGAACGCATCTATGAGGACAATGTTTCCGGCAAGCTCTCCGATGACCGTTTTGCGAAAATGTCCAGACGGTATGAGGACGAGCAAAAGAAACTGGCGGAGAAAATCAAAAAGCTACGCTCCAAAATCGAGAAACAGAGCAGTCAGGCTCTGACCACGGACATGTTCATCTCTTTGGTGCGAAAGTATACCCGCGCACGAAAACTCACACCTCGGATGCTCAACGAATTGGTTGAGAAGATTGAGGTTTACCATGCGGAGAAAATTGACGAGGTGTGGGAGCAGAGGCTTCGCATCCACTATAACTGTGTGGGAGAAATCACGATTCCTAAAATGCTGCCCCTGCCAATCCCTGATGTGACCGTCAATACCCGGAAGGGCGTGTTCGTCAATTATGCCCCAGCAGAGATTGCCGGATGAAAACAATAAAAAAAGACGAGTGTTCTTACAGCTTTTCAAAAGCTATAAGAACACTCGCCATGGTGCGGGTAGTGGGACTTGAACCCACACGGTTTAACCCACAGGAACCTAAATCCTGCGTGTCTGCCAATTCCACCATACCCGCGAATTTGCCTATATATAATACTATTTTTGGGCCCGCATGTCA
>CALWOL010000061.1 GCA_944383135.1 uncultured Flavonifractor sp. | reverse complement strand
GGTGGACAAAACCCACACTTGCAGCCTGAGCAGTGTTTTCAGCCACGCACATGTCGCGGCTGAAAACAGATTGGACTTTCTTCGCGCCTGCGGGCGCGAACTCTGCGAGGCTTTTTCGACAAGCTGAAACCCGGACCGTACAGGTCCGGGTTCAGAGGGGGAAGAACAGCCGCACCGCCCAGGCGGCGGCCAGAAAGCCGGCCAGGTCCGCGCACAGGGCGGCGGGGACGGCATAGCGGGTTTTGACGAGACCGGGGGGGCCGGAGTAGACGGCGATGGTGTAGAAGGTGGTCTCGGTGACGCCCAGCATCACCGCCGCGGCACGGCCCACCAGGGAATCGGGTCCATAGGTGGAGATGAGCTCCGCCCCCACGCCCAGGGCGGCGGAACCGCTCACCGGGCGCACCAGCATCAGTCCCACCGTCTCCGGGGGAATGCCCACCGCCTCCAGCACGGGGGCCAGGGCGTTGGCCGCCAGCTCCAGAGCTCCGGAGGCGCGGAGCATGTATACCGCCGGCAGCAGGGCCACCAAGGCGGGCACAATGCCCAGCAGTACTCCCAGCCCCTCCTTGGCCCCGGTGAGCAAACCGTCGTACACATCCACCCGCCGGGCCATGGCGTACAGCGCCACTCCCGCCAGAATCAGGGGCACCAGCATGGTAAACAGCAGCTCCACCTCAGTCCCTCCACAGCTTGGACAGCACCCAGGCCGCCCCAATTCCCGCACTCACCGACAAGGCCGAGGCCAGCCAGACCGCCGGGAGGATGTCAAAGGGGGTCTGGCAGCCCGCCGCCGCCCGCACTCCTGCCACCGTGGTGGGGATCAGCTGGATGGAGGCGGTATTGCACACCACCAGCATACACAGTCCGTCGCAGGCCACCCCCGGCGAGCGGCGGCTCATCAGCCGGGCCGCCTGCATCCCCAGTGGGGTGGCGGCGTTGCCCAGCCCCAGCAGGTTGGCGGAGACGTTGGCGGAGATGCTGTCCATCACCGCCCTGTCCCCGGCAAAGTCGGGATACAGCCGCCCCAGCACGGGCCGCAGCAGCCGGGACAGCCCCTGAGCCAGCCCGGCCCTGCGCATGACCTCCATCACCCCCATCCACAGACAGAGGATACCCGCCATGGACAGGCACAGCTCTACTGCCGCACCGGCCCCCTCCATGGCCGCCGCCGCCACCTGGGCGCCGTTGCCCAGCGCCAGCCCGCACAGGATGGACGCCACCACCATCCCCGTCCAGATTGCTGCCATCGCCATACCCGCCGCCTCCTTTTCCCCTCCATCCATACGGGCTGTCCACACAAAATATTCCTGCCAGTTCACATAAAGTTTTCTTAAGATTTCCAGAATGAGATTGACAATTGAATACGGCATGTTATAATAATGTCAGTTTCTTGATAATGAAGGGAAATTATGGGAACTTATAGGGAAAGGAAGTAGCAACATATGAAGTCAACCGGTATCGTGCGGAAGGTAGATGAGCTGGGGCGCATTGTCTTACCTATTGAACTGCGGCGCACCCTGGACATCGCGGAAAAGGACTCGCTGGAAATTTATGTGGACGGCTCCTCAATTGTACTGAAAAAGTACCAGCCTGCCTGTATTTTCTGCGATGACGCCAAGGATGTCATCAATTTTAAGGGAAAAAATGTCTGTCCCAACTGCATTCGGGAGCTGCAGCTGAAGTAATCCGTCTTTTCTGCAAAAACCCCTTGCTTTTCAGAGAAAAGCAAGGGGTTTTCTATGCTTTCTGTTCTGGAATTTTAGAAAATCAGCTCAATAATTAACCTGTGTATATATTACATTTCGTAATATTTTGGTGAAAATTGGGGAACGCTCAGTCCTCCTCCAGAGCCAGGGCGTACAGCTCATTTTTGGGCAGTCCCAACTCCTTGGCGGTCTGCTTCACCGCGTCCCGGAGGGAACTGCCCCCCTCCCGAAGCTGGGCCACCCGGAGCAGGCCCTGCTCCAGGGTAACCTCCGCTTCCTCCGGCTGAGAGGCCCCCTCCACCACCAGCACAAACTCCCCCCGGGGAGGATTGCCGGCATACCACCGGACGGCCTGGCCCAGGGTGGTGCGGCGCACCTCCTCGTGGAGCTTGGTCAGCTCCCGGCACAGGGAAATCCGCCGGTCCGGCCCAAAGGCCGCCGCCAAGTCCTCCAGGGTGGCGCACAGCTTATGGGGGGCTTCGTAGAAAATCATGGTCCGTTGCTCTCCCGCCAGGGACTCCAGGTGGGCGCGGCGGTTTTTCTTGTTCATGGCCAGGAAGCCCTCAAAGGTAAACCGTCCGGTGGGCAGGCCGGAAACCGTCAGAGCGGTGACCAAGGCGCAGGGGCCGGGAATGGACACCACCTCCACTCCATTTTGGGCGCATAGGGCCACCAGCTCCTCCCCGGGGTCGGACACCACCGGGGTGCCCGCGTCGGTGACCAGGGCGCAGCTCTCCCCCGCCAGCAGCCGCTCCAGCACCGCCTGTCCCCCCGCCTGGGTGTTGTGGCGGTAGTAGGAGAGCAGGGGCTTCTTCAGTCCCAGGTGATTGAGCAGCTTCAGGGTCACCCGGGTATCCTCCGCGGCAATGAAGTCCACCTCCCCCAGCGTCTCCGCCATGCGCCGGGAGATGTCGCCCAGGTTGCCGATGGGGGTGGGGACCAGATACAGGGTTCCAGCCATGTCAATTCCTCCGGTTGATCAGTTTTATGGGCAGAATCTCCAGCCCCGGCCTGCCCTGCCGCACCCCCTCCACCAGGACCGCGGAGGGCGGGGTGTCCGCCCCATGCTGCACCAGCTGGAGGCGCTTGGGCTGGATGCCCCGGGCGGTCAGGCAGGCGAACAGCTCCGCCAGCCGCTCCGGCCGGTGGACCAGGGCAAACCGCCCCCCGTTTTTCAGCAGCCGCCCGGCGGCGGCACACCAGTCCGGCAAATCGGCTTCCCCCATCCGGGCCGTGCCGCCGGGGGCGCCGCTGCCCGGACGGAAGTAGGGCGGGTTGCACACCACCAGGGAGGCCGCCCCGGCGGGCAGCTCCAGGGCGCGGATGTCCCCGGTGTGGATGGTGCCTGTCAGGCCGTTCCAGGCCAGATTTTCCCGGGCCAGCTCACTGTCCGGACCGGACAGCTCCACTCCGGTGAGGGACAGCGCCTCCGCCCGGGCGGCCAGCAGCAGAAGCAGCGCCCCCGCGCCGCAGCCCAGATCCCACACCCGATCCCCCTTTCGCAGGGTGGCAAAGCCGGCCAGCAGCAGGCTGTCCTGCCCCAGGGGAAAGCAGCGCTCCGACTGGCGGTAGGTGTAGGGTCCCAGCTGCTCCGGCGCCCTCACGCCATCCCCTCCAGCAGGCGGCGGGTGATGCGTCCGGTGAGCCCCCAGATGGGGTGGCCCGGCCAGTCATATACCGGCACGGTCACCTTGCCCCCCCGCCAGCGGTAGCCCCGGGGGAAGCCCACCCGTGCATAGGGGAAATCCTCCCCCACCTGGGGCAGCAAATCGTAGGTATACACCGCCGGGGGATGCTCCAGCAGCCAGTCCACCGGCACGGTAAAGACCTCCTTTACCTCCGCCGAGCTGGGACATACCGTGACCTCAGGGGCCACAATCCCCAGAATGGGGTGCATCACAAAGCCCCCCTGGTGGGTAAGCAGGTCCAGGGAAGCCACCACCTCCACCGACTCCGGCGGAATGGCCAACTCCTCCCAGGTCTCCCGGAGGGCGCAGGCCGCGGGGCTCTCCCGCCCCTCCATCCTGCCTCCCGGAAAGCACACCTCCCCGGGCTGGCGGCCCAGGGTGTCGGCGCGCACCTCATACAGCAGGCTCAGCCCCTCCGGCCGCTCCACCAGGGGCACCAGCACCGCGTACTGGGCCTTCATATCCTGAATTTCCGGCACATGGCCGGTCCACTGTCTCCGAAATTCCTCAAGGCTGGCCATGTCCATCCTCCTGTTCCGGCACAGGGCCGGGTTTCTGCTTCACTTATGCTGCCTCGCTCCTACGACTCCGGCCGGACAAAATGGGCCAGGGGATCGGGGCGGCTCCATAAAATCACCGTTCCCGCCGCCCTGCTCGCCTTCACGTCAATGAGCCTCTGGTTGCTGCTGCCCCGGAAAAGAGCCTCGTAGGACTTTTGGACCAGCAGGAAGGGCCCGTCCACCAGCACATCGGTCTGCTCCAGCAGCTCCAGGGCGCCGGGCAGATCCCCCTCCAGCAGTCTTTCATAAGTATACCCCGTATACACCCACACGTTCAAGCCCCTTTCCCGGGCCAGCCGGGCCAGGGCGGCGCACTCTGTCGCCTGGCAGAAGGGGTCGCCGCCGGAGAGGGTGAGGCCGTCGGTGAGGGGATTTTTGACCATCTGCGCCGATAACTCCTCCACACTCACCTCCCGGCCTCCGGCGGGGTCGTGGGTCTCCGGGTTGTGGCAGCCGGGGCAGCGGTGGGGACAGCCCTGGGTAAAGACGGTGAACCGCAGGCCGGGGCCGTCCACAATGGAATCGGATACCGTATTGGCAATGCGCACAGCGCCTGCCTCCTTTCAAAAAACGGGCTGCCGCGGCAGCCCGTTTTGCTTATTGCTCGTCCACCACCTGGAAGATGTAAAACTTCAGGTAGAGGGACTGGTCGGCTCCCCACAGCACCGGATGGTCCGGGGACTGGGTGCGGTACTCCACCTGCCGCAGGCGGCGGCGGGCGTCCCGGGCGGCCTCCCCGATGGTTTTGGCAAACAGCTCCGGGGTCATAAAGTGGGAGCAGGAGCAGGTGGCCAGATACCCGCCGTTTTTCACCAGTCTGATGCCCCGCAGGTTGATCTCCCGGTAGCCGGTGACCGCCTTTTTCACCGAGGCCCGGGACTTGGTGAAGGCGGGCGGGTCCAGGATGACCAGGTCAAACTGCTCACCCTTCTTCTCCAGCTCCGGCAGCAGCTCAAACACGTCGTGGCACTCAAACCGCACCCGGTCGCTCATGCCGTTCAGCTCCGCGTTGCGGGCGGCCTGGTCCACCCCCAGCTGGGAGGCGTCCACCCCCAGCACCTCTCTGGCGCCGCCCTTGGCGGCGTTGAGGGCAAAGGCCCCGGTGTGGGTGAAGCAGTCCAGCACCCGTCCGCCCCTGGCCAGGGGCTGGATGGCCAGCCGGTTGTATTTCTGGTCCAGGAAGAAGCCGGTTTTCTGTCCCTCGGCCACGTCTACCAGGTAGCGCACCCCGTTCTCCACAATCTCCACCACCGGGTCGAAGGGTTCCGTCAGGAAGCCCTTCACCCGCTCCATGCCCTCCTTGAGGCGGACCTTGGCGTCGCTGCGCTCGTAGATCCCCCGGATGGAAATCCCGTCCTCGGCCAGCACCCGTACCAGAAGCTCCAAAATGCTCCCCTTCAGCCGGTCGATGCCCAGAGCCAGGGACTCCACCACCAGCACGTCGGCAAACTTGTCCACCACCAGGCCGGGGAGGAAGTCGGCTTCCCCGAAAATGACGCGGCAGGCGGAGGTATCCACGGTGTCCTTCCGGTACTGCCAGGCGGCCCGGACACGGCCCTCCAGGAAGGCGGCGTCAATGACGGTATCCGCTTTTCGGGACAGGACCCGCACCGCGATGGTGGAGGCCCGGTTGAGGAACCCCACCCCCAGGGGATAGCCGTTGTAATCCTGAATTGCCACCACGGCTCCGTCGGCGGGGTCTCCCAGGATTTCCCCGATCTCGTTGTCGTAAATCCAGGGGCCGCCGGCCTTGAAGGAGCGGCCCTCCCCCCGCTTCAGGCGGATGGCTGCGTCTGTCATTTCCACTCTCTCCTTATACGCTGTGCTTCACCCGGTCGTGCTCCTCCGCCCGTTTGGCGTTGTTGAACCGGTCCAGAGTCCCCACCAGGTAGCCGGTGATCCGGCGGATGCGCTCAAAGGGCACGCCGTCGGCCTCGGTGCGGCCGCAGCCGGGACACTGGTCCCCGATGATGCCGGAGAAGCCGCACACCGGGTCCCGGTCCACCGGGTGGTTCACGCTGCCATAGCCGATGCCGTTTTCCTTCATGCAGCGGATGACCTTCTCAAAGGCCTCCAGGTTGTCGGTGGGGTCGCCGTCCATCTCGATATAGCTGATGTGGCCGGCGTTGGTAAGGGCGTGATAGGGCGCCTCGATCTGAATCTTGTCATAGGCGGAGATGGGATAATACACCGGCACATGGAAGGAGTTGGTGTAGTATTCCCGGTCCGTCACCCCTTCAATCACCCCATAGCGGGCCTTGTCCAGCTTGACGAACCGGCCGGAGAGGCCCTCGGCCGGGGTGGCGATGAGGGAGAAGTTCAGTCCCCGCTTTTCGCTCTCCCTGTCCATCCGGGAGCGCATGTGGGAGATGATCTCCAGCCCCAGCACCCGGGCCCTCTCGCTCTCCCCGTGGTGGACGCCCACCAGAGCCTTCAGGGTCTCCGCCAGGCCGATGAAGCCCACGGTGAGGGTGCCGTGCTTGAGCACCTCCCGCACCTCGTCGTCCCAGTTCAGCTTCTCGCTGTCCAGCCACACCCCCTGGCCCATGAGGAAGGGGTAGTTGTACACATGCTTGCGGCACTGGATTTCAAAGCGCTCCAGCAGCTGGTCCACGCACAAGTCCATCATCCGGTCCAGGGACTCGAAGAAGGTGTTCACATCCCCCTTGGCCTTGATGGCCAGCCGGGGCAGGTTGATGGTGGTGAAGCTCAGGTTGCCCCGGCCGTTGCAGATCTCCCGGCTGGGGTCGTACACGTTGCCGATGACCCGGGTGCGGCAGCCCATGT
>CALWOL010000060.1 GCA_944383135.1 uncultured Flavonifractor sp. | reverse complement strand
AGCAGCTCCACCCGGGTGCCGTCCCCCCGCGTGTCCGTCCACAGCAGGGCGGCGCCGGCCTCCTCGTCCACCTGGCCGCCGGCGCACACAAAGGTTCCGGGGCCGAAGTCGCTGGAGAAAGTGTACCAGGCGTCGTATTCCTCCGAATAGGGCACGCCGGAGGTGTCCGCCAGGTCGGCGGCGGTGATGCCGGCGTACCGCTCCAGGGCCTCGTCCACCGAGGCGCGGGGGATGCGGTGGGTGGGCACGGGCAGGTCCTCCGGGGAATCCCAGCCCAGGGTGTCCACCTCGTCCCGGTAGGGGAAGTCGGGCAGGGCGGCCAGGGCGGCATACTCCGCCTGGTCTTCCTCCCCCAGGGTGCCGTCGCCGGGGAAGTAGTAGAGGAAGTCGAAGAAGTCCAGCTGGGTCACATCGTCATAGTAGCTGGTGAAGAACCCGCTCACCGGCGTGGCGTAGGTGACGCCGTCCCGCTCCATGTGGGAGAGGAAGGCCTCGTTGACCCGGTCTATCTCCTCCTGGGTCAGGGGACGGGTCTCTGCCGCCGGTGAGGGACTGGCGGGGGTCGGAGCCTGTTTTGCACAGCCAGCCAGGAGCAGCAAGGCAAGGGCAGCCGGAAGTATGCGCTTCATAATAAAACCTCCTTTGTCACCCCTATGGTACCATGGATATCGGTACAAAGAGTGACAAAGGAGGTTACAATTCAGAGGCAAAAAGCTACGAAAAGAATTAAAAACCGAAAATTTCCAGACAATTTTCCTTTGCTTCTTCCAGGCACTGGACAAGGGAGCCGTCCGCGCCGGCGGGGATGACGGAGGCGTCGGTAAGGGTAAAGACCCGCTCCGTCCCATTCCGCCGCACCATCAGCATGGGGACATAAGACCAGCCGGTGACGGCAGTCTCGCCCGTCTCGTTGTCCCTCGTCAGCTCCAGAGTGAGGGCGGCGGTGGTGTCGGTGAGAGGGTCTACCTGGGAGGAAATGAAGTTGCCCAGGGAGTAGCACACGAAGCCGGTGCGCTGGGAGCCGTCCCAGCCGGTGACGGTGCGCGTCTCCATAGGCTGGGGCACATGGGAGTGGCCGCCCAGCACCAGGTCGGCTCCGTTTGCAATGAGCAGGTCGGCCATCTCCTCCTGGTAGCTGTTCTGCTCGGTGCGGTACTCCACTCCCCAGTGGATCATCACGGCGATGAGGTCGGGCTCCATGGACCGGGCGGCGGCCAGGTCGGCCTCCAGCTTTTCCGTGTCCGGGGTGGAGAGGGTGGTGAGGTAGTCGGTGAGGAACAGGTTCACCGCCCACTCCTTCCCCTGGGGCAGGGGGATGCCGTTGGTGCCGTAGGTGTAGCCCAGAAAGGCCACCGTGATGCCCCCCACATCGGCCAGAGAAACGGGGGAGGCGGCCTCCTCCGCCGAGGCGTAGGTGCCCACATGGGCCAGCCCGGCCTCATCCAGGGCCTCCAGGGTGGAGACCAGCCCGTCATAGCCCTTGTCCAGGCAGTGGTTGTTGGCGGTGAGCAGCAAATCAAAGCCCACCTCCTTCAAATCCTCCGCCAGCGCCGCCGGGGCGCGGAAGGCGGGATAGCCGGAGTAGGGTCCCTGGGGGGAGAGGGTGGTCTCCAGATTGGCCACGGCGTAGTCCGCCCCCTCCACATAGGGCCGGGCCTGCTCAAAAATGGGGGTGTAATCGTAAATGCCCTGCTCCTCGTCCCAGGCGTCGTTGGTCACCGGAAGGTGGGTCATCACGTCCCCGCACACCGCCAGGGTGGCCACCGTGGGGGGCGGAGGGGAGGGCTCCGGCGTGGGGGAGGGGGTGGGAGTGGCCTCCGGCGCGGGAGTGGAAACAGGGGCCGGGGCGGCGCATCCCGCCAGCGCCGCCAGCAGCAGGGCGGCGGTCAGGGCTGCGAAGCGGTGCATGCGAGCGCCTCCCTTTCCTCCGGCCGGTAGACCGCCCGGGCAATTTGGCTGCACACCTGATAGATCCCCCAATCGTCCGTGTCTCCCGCCGCTCCGGTGGTAAAGACGGCCACGCCGTCCCCGGTGTCCGGGTCGTAGGACACCAGGCCATAAAAGCCGTAGGCCGAGCCGGTGTGATAGTAGATGCGGTCCCTGCCGTACAGCTCCGTCCGGCAGCGCAGGGGCCGGCACTGGAGAAAGCCGCCGGGCACCTCCCCCAGGGGCTGCTCCAGATAGGCCACCGTCTCCGGGGCGAGGAGCTGTTCCCCCTGATATTGGCCGTCCGCCGCCAGCAGAGCGGCCAGCCTGGCCATGTCCCCGGCGCTGCAGGTGAAGCCCCCGGCATAGAAGTTGCCCCGGTAGCCCGGCTGCTCCACCCGCACGTAGCCCAGCTGCTCCGCCACCGGACGGGTTATGGTGTCCCCCTGGTACAGGGGGCAGAGCAGGCTGGTGTCGGCCACGCTGCCCGCCTCAAAGGCGGCGTCGATGCCCAGGGGGGTGAGAATGGCCTCCCCCAGTACCGCGTCCAGCATCCTGCCCGAAGCCAGCTCCAGGCTCATGCCCAGCACGGCGAAGCCGTAGTTGTTGTAGCACCAGCTCTCCAGCGCCCCCGGCTCCACCCCCTGAAAGCCGCCGCCCGCCAGCCGCTGCCGGGCGGCGGTCCCCTTCAGGGCGGCCAGGCTGCCGCTGGCGTCGGTGAGGGAGGAGGTGTGGGTGAGGAGCATGTCCACCGTAATGGGACAGTCGGGGTAGGCGGGATTGCGCACCGTCACCCCCCAGCAGCGGGACAGGTCGCTCTGGGGGGTAATGATTCCCTGCTCCATCAGCACGCCGGCGGCGAGGGCGGTGGCCAGCTTGGTGAGGGAGGCGCAGCGCAGCTTGTGCTCCGTGGTCATGGGCACCTGCCCGTCCACCGCCCAGCCCCAGGCGGCCTGGGCGATGACGGCTCCCTCCTGAATGACCGCGGCCTGGACGCCCATGGCGTGCCAGTCCTCCCCCGCCCGGGCGATGACCTGCTCCAGCTCCTCCCGGGTGATCAGCGGCTCCGGCGTGGGCGTGGGCTCCGGCGTGGACTCCGGCGTGGGGGCGGCGGACGGGGAAGAAGCGGGAGTGGAGAGCACCTGCGAGACCGTTCTTGTCTGCCCGCAGGCGGCAAGACACAGCAGGAGCATCAGGCAAATTGCGGCGCGTTTCATGCGAAAACCTTCCTTTCCGTCTCTATCCTACCACGGGGATTGGTACAAAGGGTTACGGAAGCGGTTCCGATTTGGAAACAACAAACTACAATTGCCCTTTGGAGAAAAATCACATATAATAGACTTCGTTTAGGAAGAGAGGGAGGCAGATTATGATTCTCAATATCCTGGCGGTAGGCGACGTGGTGGGGGACGGCGGTCTGGACTGCCTGAACCGCCACCTGCGGCAGCTGAAGCAGCTGAAAAGCATCCACTTCACTGTGGTCAACGGAGAGAACGCCTCCGGGGTGGGCATCCTGCCCCGGCAGGCCCGGGAGATCTTTGACGCCGGGGCGGACGTGGTCACTCTGGGCAACCACACCTGGAACCGCATCCAGATTGCCGATTTTCTGGAGGATGACCGCTATACCCTGCGCCCCGCCAACTACACCAACCGGGTGCCCGGCCGGGGCTGGGGGGTGTATGACGGCCCCGGCGGCCTGCGCATTGGGGTGATCAACCTCATCGGCCGGTGCGAGATGGACAGCAACTTTGAAAACCCCTTTACCACCGCCGACCGGGTGCTCAAGCGGATGGAGGGGGCCGACGTGATTGTGGTGGATTTCCACGCCGAGGCCACCAGCGAGAAGGGGGCCCTGGGCTATTATCTGGACGGCCGGGTGCAGGCCCTGTGGGGCACCCACACCCACGTGCCCACCGCCGACGGGCAGATTCTGCCCAAGGGCACCGGCTTTGTCACCGACCTGGGCATGACCGGCCCCGCCCGCAGCGTGCTGGGCATCCGGCCCGAGCAGGCCATCAACCGCTTCCTGGGGGGGCTGCCCCGGCGGTTTGAGCCCGCCGACGGCCCCTGCAAGCTGGAGAGCGTGGTGTTCTCCATAGATACCGATACCCGCCGCTGCCTGGAAGTGGAGCGGCTGGATCTCCACGACTGAAAGGAAACCAAAACGATGCTGAAGTTCATTCACGGGGCGGATTTCCACCTGGACGCCCCCTTTGCCGCCCTCTCCCCGGAGCAGGCCCGGCAGCGGCGGGCCGAGCAGCGGCAGCTGCTCTCCCGCCTGGCCGATCTGGTCCGGAGCGAGGGGGCGGAGCTGGTGCTCCTGGCCGGGGATTTGCTGGACGGGGGCGAGACCTATCAGGAGACGGTGGAGGCCCTGGCCCGCACCCTGGGACAGCTGGCGGTGCCGGTCTTTATCGCCCCGGGGAACCATGACCCCTACGCCCCCCGCTCCGTCTACGCCGGTACGGCGTGGCCGGACAACGTACACATCTTCTCCGCCGTGCAGCCCCAGGCGGTGGAGCTGCCGGAGCTGGGCTGCGTGGTCCACGGGGCGGCCTTCACCACCCCCCAGGCGGACCGCTCCCCCCTCCTGGGCTTTTCCGCCCCCCGGGACGGAAAAATCCACCTGATGGTCCTCCACGGGGACACGGCGGGCCAGGGGCGGTACGGCCCCATCGGGGAGGCCGACATTGCCGCCAGCGGCCTGACCTACCTGGCCCTGGGCCATATCCACACCTGCTCCGGCCTGCAAAAGGCGGGGGATACCTTCTGGGCCTACCCCGGCTGCCCCGAGGGCCGGGGCTTTGACGAGACGGGGGAGAAGGGCGTTTTGTCGGTGACGGTGGCGGACGGGGGCGGCGTGTCCGCCCGGTTTGTGCCCCTGGCCGGCCGGCGGTATGAGATTGTGGAGGCGGATGTCACCGGAGCGGACAGCGGGGAGGAGGCGCTGCGGGCCGTGCTGCCCGCCGCCCCCACCGGGGACTGCTGCCGCATTCTGCTCACCGGCCAGCGGCGCTTTGACGCCCCGGACCTGGCCGCCCTCACCGCCCTGGCGGCGCCCAGCTATTTCAGCGTCACCCTCCGGGATGACACCCGGCCCCTCCGGGATCTGTGGGAACGGGCGGGGGAGGACAGCCTCACCGGCCTGGTCCTCCGGACGCTGAAGGGGGAGCCGGAGCAGCAGAGGCGAGACCTGGCCGCCCGCTTTGCCCTGGCGGCCCTGGAACACGGGGAGGACCCCTGCCCATGAAAATCAAAACCATGCGCGCCACCTTCGGGGGCCTGGACCACCGGGAGCTGACCCTGAAGGAGGGCCTGAACATCATCACCGCCCCCAACGAGGGGGGCAAGTCCACCTGGTCCGCCTTCCTGCGGGCCATGTTTTACGGCATCAACACCAAGGAGCGGGACAAGCAGAACCACATCGCGGAAAAGAACCGCTACCAGCCCTGGAGCGGGGCCGCTATGGAGGGTGTGATGGAGCTGGAATGGAAGGGCCAGGCCATCACCCTCCGCCGGGGGCCCAGGGGCAATACCCCCTTTGGGAGCTTTGAGGCGGTGTACACGGATACCGGAGAGCCGGTGGGCTTCCTCACCGCAGACAACGTGGGGGAGACCCTCCTGGGCGCCCCCCGGGAGATCTTTGAGCGCTCCGCCTTCGTGGGCCAGGGGGGAACGGCCATTGACGGCGCCCCCGCCCTGGAGGCCCGCATCGCCGCCCTGGCCTCCAGCGGGGAGGAGGACGTGTCCTACACCCAGGTGGAGCGGGTGCTGCGGGACTGGCGCAACCGCCGCCAGCACAACAAGACCGGCCTCATCCCCCGCCTGGAGGGGGAGCTGGCGGAGGTGGAGGGCACTCTGGCCCGGATGGCCAAGGCCTTCCGCCTGTCCCAGGAGGCCCGCCGGGAGCTGGACAAGCTCCAGGCCGAGCAGAAGCTGCTTTTGTCCGAGCGGCAGGCCCACCTGGCCCAGGCCATGGCCGCCCGGCGGCGGAAGTGGGAGGCGGGGCAGCAGGCCCTGGTCCAGGCCAGAGGCCAGGTGGAGAGCCTGGAGGCCGAGCTGGGCCGCTATGGAACGCCCCCCGACGCCGGCACCCTGAAAAAGGCCCAGGAGGAGCTGAACTATCTCAACACCCTCCACGCCAACCAGAAGCTGGCGGAGAGCCAGCTGGAGGAGGCCCGGGGGGCGGAGGAAGCGGCCAAAGCCGCCGCTGCCGACGACCTCTTCCCCGGCCTGACCCCGGACGAGGCCTGGCGGCAGGCCGGCGCCGACGCGGAGCGGGCGGGGCAGACCGTCCGCACCGGCGGCCTGACGGGGGGCGGCATTGCCGCCCTGGTGCTGGCCGCCGCCGCCCTGGCCCTGGCCTTTGCCGGCGTGCTCCCCGCCCTCTGGATGGGGGCGGCGGCCTGCGGCGTGCTGGCGGCGGCGGGTGTCCTCCTGCTGGCCGCCGCCGCCCGGAACAAGAAGAGGGCCGCCGCCGCCCGGGCGGAGTGCCTGACCCGGTATGGAGTCCAGACCCCCGACGACATTCTGGCCCGGGCCAGCGCCTACCGGGAGCGGTGGGTGGTGGCCGCCGAGGCCGCCCGCCGCCGGGAGGCGGTGGAACAGTCCCTGGCGGAGCTCAACGCCCAGGACGAGGATACCCGCAGGGCCCTGCTGGAGCTGGTCCACACCTTTGCCCCCGCTGTCACCGACACCTTCGGGGTGTCCGCCGCCCTCTCCCGGGCCCTGAACCTGGAGCAGCGGCTGGCCACCGCGAGGGTGAAGCTGGAGGGGGCCCAGGCCCTGGCGGACAGCCTGCCCCGGCCGGAGGACGGCCTGGAGGACAATGGGGTAGTCCCCCGGTTTGACCCCGCGGAGACCGCCGCCCGGCTGGAGGCGGCGGAGGGAGAGCTGTCCCGGCTGCGCAGCGGTCTGGCCCTGGCCCAGGGGGAGCTGAACACCCTGGGGGACCGGGAGGAACTTACCGCCCGGCGGGAGGCCATTCTGGAGGAGCTGGAGGAGCGGCGGCGGGAGTACGACGCCCTTACCGCCGCCCTGGAGGCCCTGGAGCAGGCCCATACCGGCCTTCAGGCCCGGTTCTCCCCTGCCCTGAACCGGCGGGCGGGAGAGCTGCTGGCAAAGCTCACCGGCGGCAGATATGACAAGGTCTCCCTCACCCGGGAGTTTGAGGCCCTGGCGGAGGAGCGCGGCGGCCTGCTGCCCCGGCGGGCCCTGGCCCTGTCCCAGGGCACCGCGGACCAGCTCTACCTGGCGGTGCGCCTGGCGGTGTGTGAGCTGGTGCTGCCGGGGGAGGAGCCCTGTCCCCTGGTGCTGGACGACGCCCTGGCCAACTTTGACGACGAGCGGATGGCCCTGGCCCTGGAGACCCTGGCGGAGCTGGGGCGGAAACGGCAGATTCTGCTCTTCACCTGCCACAGCCGTGAGGCCGACTGGCAGAGGAGGATGGAAGGATGAGACAGGGGCTGAAAAGAGAACTCTACTTCTGGCTGGGGACGGCGGCGGCGATGCTGATTGCGCTGATTCTGGTGTTCACCTTCCTGGGGCGCATCATTGTGGTGGACGGGATCTCCATGCGCCCCACCCTGGAGGGGGGCGATCTGCTGCTGCTCCAGGGCGTGGGCTATACCCCCAGGCAGGGGGACATTGTGGTGCTCACCAAGGAGTTTGAGGATGCCGACGGCCCCATCGTCAAGCGGGTCATCGCCACCGGGGGCCAGCGCGTGGACATCGACTACGCCGCCGGCACCGTCGCCGTGGACGGCGTGGTGCTGGACGAGCCCTACCTCAACGGGCCGATGGAGGAGCCCTGGTATCAGCACCTCACCTCCGTGGAGGTGCCCGAGGACTCCATCTTCGTCATGGGGGACAACCGCAACGACTCCTCCGACAGCCGGAACGTGACCCTGGGCGCGGTGGATGAGCGATATCTGCTGGGCAAGGCGGTGTGGGTGCTGTTCCCCTTCCGGAATTTCGGCCCGGCGGCGTGAGACATCCTTCCCTTGCAATCGGAGTTTTCGTGCATTATAATGGGTCTATTCACTGGTTATGGAGCTGATTCAGAGTGAGACTTGACAGACATGAGCAGCCGGAGCAGAAAGAGGAGCTGTCCGGCGGCGATTCCCTGAAGCTGGATTTGTACTTCTGGCTTCAGGCCCTGGTGGCGGCCCTGGTGCTGCTGATTCTGCTGTTCACCTTTGTGGGGCGGATTATCGGCGTGTCGGGCAGCTCCATGGTGCCCACCCTCCACAACGGGGACATGCTGCTGCTCCAGAGCATCGGCTATACCCCCAGGCAGGGGGATGTGGTGGTGCTCACCAAGGAGTTTGACGCCGCCGACGGCCCCATCGTCAAGCGGGTCATCGCCACCGGCGGCCAGCATGTGGTCATCGACTATAACGCCGGCACCGTCACCGTGGACGGCGTGGTGCTGGATGAGCCCTACATCAATGAGCCCATGGTGCGCCCCATGGGGGATACCCTCACCGACGTGCTGGTGCCCGAGGGCTCCATCTTCGTCATGGGGGACAACCGCAACCACTCCTCCGACAGCCGGGACGTGACCCTGGGCACGGTGGACGAGCGGTATGTGCTGGGCCGGGCCATCTGGGTGCTGCTCCCCTTCCAGGATTTCGGCGCCATTGCCCACGGAGCGCAGGCATGACGGGGGGACTGCCCAAGCTGGTGGTGGTGCTGGGCACCACGGCCTGCGGCAAGAGCGGCCTGGGCGTGAAGCTGGCCAAGCGGTTTGACGGCGAGGTCATCTCCGCCGACTCCCGGCAGGTGTACCGGGGCCTGGATTTGGGCACCGGCAAGGTGACGGAGGCGGAGATGGAGGGCATTCCCCACCACCTGCTGGACGTGGTGGAGCCGGGGGAGCCCTATTCGGTGGCCGACTTCCAGCCGGCGGCCTACGCCGCCATCGACGATGTGCTGGCCCGGGGAAAGACCCCCATTCTGGTGGGGGGTACCGGGCTGTATGTCCGGGCCGTCACGGAGGGGTTTCAGTTCTCCCAAAGCAGGCCGGACCCCGCCCTGCGGCAGGAATTGGAGCGCAGGAGCAGCGCCGAGCTGTACGCCCTCCTGCGGGAGAAAACCGGCGTCACCCTCACCGGCGGGGAGGAGAACAACCGCCACCGGCTGATGCGCTCGGTGGAGAAGGCCCTGTCCGGCGGCTGGGAGGCTCCCCGGGCGTGCCCCCGGTATGACTGCCTGCTGCTGGGGGTGAATTTCCCCCGGGAGGTGGTGTGCCGGCGCATTGACGACCGGCTCCGGGCCCGGATCGACGCCGGGATGCTTGACGAGGTGGCAGGCCTCCGAGCCGCCGGGGTGAGCGACGAATTTTTGGACCGGCTGGGGCTGGAGTACCGCTACATCCTCTGGTATCTCACCGGGAAAATCCCCACCCTGGAGGGCTTGCAGGACGAGCTGGGCCGGGCCATCAAACGCTTTGCCAAGCGGCAGGTGGTGTGGTTCAAAAAGGACAGGGACGTGCTGTGGCTGGATATGGAGGGGGATTTCCTCTCCCAGGCCGAGGAAGCGGTCAGACAATTTTTGCAGGCGTAACAGAGACTGTCGAAAAAGTGGCGGAGCCACTTTTTCGAGTGGGATGCAGGCTGCCGCATGCAGGTTTTATCCGCCGGAGGCGGACAAAACCCACACTTGCAGCCTGAGAAGAGTGTTCAGCCACGCACATGTCGCGGCTGAACACAGATTGGACTTTCTTCGCGCCTGCGGGCGCGAACTCTGCGAGGCTTTTTTGACAAGCTGAAATGGGCGGCCCCCAGCGGGGCCGCCCATTTCTTATGGAGCCTGTATTTCAAAGAGAGACTGTCAGGAGACGTTCCCCTTGTCTCATCTTTTCACTTGGGATACGAGCCTGTCCGCCCTTTTGTCACAAAACCGGCCCAAAAATTCTCCCGGCGTTGACAGAGTTTGCCAGCGCCCTTATACTGGGCTTATCCGGGAAATCCATACCAGACGGGTTGAGGTGTGTACCATGAAACAGAAAGGAATCGCATTGCTTCTGGCTCTGTCTCTGCTGTTCGGTTTGCTCCCCGCCGCCGCTGCCGCTTCCGGGGATAATTTTCCCATCCCCGCCGGAGCGGAGGTGGTGGGGGAGGGAGACCTGTCCGGCTCCGGCCTGCACTGGGAGGTCCGGGAATGGCTGGCCTATGTAACCCCCCAGGGCTCCGCCAAATATGACCGGGCCCTGGTCATCACCGGCAGCGGCGATATGCCCGCCGAAAGACCCTGGCGGAGCTGGGCGGTGGATTTCATCTACATCGGGGAGGGCTGCACCTCCATCTGCGACGGCGCCTTCGGGCCGGAGGTCAATCTGAGGCAGGTGGTGCTGCCCGGTACCCTGAAGCGCATCGGCAGCAATGCCTTTGCCCACACCGGCCTGACCACCATCCAGCTGCCGGAGGGTCTGGAGGAAATTGGGGACGGGGCCTTTGCTGACACGGAGAACCTCTTTTCCCTCTCCATCCCGGACAGCGTCACCACCCTGGGCACGGAAATCTTCTCCCAGTCTGCGGTTCAGACAGTGCGCTTTCCCGCGGGGATGGAGACCCTGCCCGAGCGCACCTTTGCCAGCAGCACCGGCCTGTGCTCCGTGGCCCTGCCCGCCGGCTGCACCGCCATCGGGAAGGGGGCCTTCCAGTACTCTGCCCTCCGCCGGGCGGTGCTGCCCGACGGCCTGCGGACCATCGGCAGCGGGGCCTTTGCCGGCTGTGAGCAGCTGAGCTACGTCTCCCTGCCCCAGGGACTGACGGACATCGGGGAGGGGGCCTTTTCCGGCTGCACCGCCCTGGAGGGCATTCAGCTGCCGGGAGGGCTCACCACCATCGGCGGCGTCGCCTTTTCCGGCTGCACCGCCCTGTCCTCCGTGGTCATTCCCGCCAACGTCACGGAGATCGGAGACGGTGCCTTTTTCAACTGCACCGGCCTGAAGCAGGTGCGGTTTTTGGGGGAGAAGCTCACCTACCTGGGCCGCGTGTTTGAAAACTGCACCGCCCTGGAGCAGGCGGTCATCCCCGCCAGCGTGGCGCAGATGCGCTGGACCTTCCTCAACTGCACCGGTTTGAAGTCGGTGGGCTTTCTGGGGGAGGGCATCTGTAATCTGGAGCTGCTCTTTCCCGGCTCCGCCCTGGAGGACCTGAACGACTACCGGAAGAAGCAGCTCAGTGACAGCCACAAAACCATCCTGCCCACCACCGCCGCGGTATACTATCTGGAGGACCAGCCGGGATGGACGGGAATCACGTACGATCCCTACGACAGCTGCAGCGATACCATGTGGTTTTCCCACCCCCTGGGGATTTGGGACGGGGTGCACCTGCCCGTCCCGGAGACGGGGGATGAGACCTATGGCGACTATTATGCCACCGGCGGCAGCTACTTTTTCTGCTTCACGGACCCCCAGGCCGGCTATCCCAGTCCCCGGGATTTCACGCTCACCGCCGGGGGGCGGGAATACCGCACCGGAGAGAGCTCCGACCGGATGACCCTGGAGCTGGGGGCCGCCCCGGGAGACGTGACCGTTTCCAAGGAGGGCTATCTCAGCTGGACCATGCCGGAGGAGCTGCTGGGCAGCTACAACTGGGTGAGCATGTGGAAGGATACCGTCACCACCCCGGTGCCCCAGGGTATTTACATGGACAATTCCCAGGGGGCGTACCGGAAATTCACCAACCTGCTCACCAGTGACTGCTCCATCTATGAGCTGGACGAGAGCCTGAAGCGGGTTTATGTGTCGGTGGACTGGCGCGGCCATCCGGAGGGGGAAATCTATCTGGTTCAGGGGGAGCAGTCCGTGCCCCTGACCAACAACGGCTGGACGGAGCTCCAGCCGGGGATTACCTTCCAGGCCAGGGCCGGGGACATTTATCTCCGGCTGGTCTACGGCGGCCAGACCAAGATGCTGCGGCTGCAGCTGACCATCCGCCAGCCCACTCAGAAAATCGACACAAACCTGGGGGGCACCGGGGAAAACGGCGGGGCGTACGCCATCGGGGGCACCATTCCCCAGGAGAAGGATTTGCTCAACGGGATGAATGTGAAATTCAACCTCTCCGGGGAGAATATTCCCATTTCGGTGGCCTGGGAGGATGGGAAAATTCAGGGCATTGTAGGCGTCAGCGTGGATTTGGAGCGGAAGCGGAGCTACCTGGATGAGGTCAAGCACCTGTTCAGCGACGATTTGAACACCGGCGGCCACCACGGCAGCCTGTTTGAGTCCTTCCGGCGGCTGTGCACCGACGAGAAGGATCTGGAATCGGTGTGGCCCGTCCGGAACACCAACGCGGGCTTCAAGATGGAGACCAGGTTCCTGGGCTATTTTGAGGGCGCCTTTGTGGAGGGGGCAGACGGGGGTCTGCATCTGTCCATCACCATGTCCAAGCTGGCCATTCAGCTGAAGGGCGAGGTGGGGGTGGCCCAGCAGTTCTACGCGGGCCCCTGGCCGCTGTACTGGACGGCCAAGCTGAAAGGCGAGCTGGAGTCGGCCATGCTCCTCAGCCCGGCGGGCACGGGGCTGGGGGAATTCACCGTTCCCCCCATCGACATGCGCATGATGCTGGGTCTGATGGGGGAAGTAGGCGTGGGTATCCCCGACTACGTGAAGGTGGGGGTCAACGCCGACGCCACCTTCAACGCCAGATGGCAGCTGCCTCTGAACGTGGAGCAGGTCTACCTCCAGGGTCAGGTCTACCTCTCCTGGCGGATTCTGTGGTTTGAGGGCACCGCCGGCAAGGGCAGCGATATCCTTACCGGGAATTTTGTCATTTATGACAGGAACAGCAGTCCCAAGTGGTTCCCCGACGACGCCGTAATCAACGCCCAGGGGCTGGAGGAGGGGGCGCTCGTCCCCATCGCCCGGGACTACCTGGAGTGGCCCAGCCCCTTTACCGCCAACGACGGGGCGGTGGAGCTGCTGGAGGGGGCGGGCAGCCCCGGGGAAGTCCTGCAAATCATGGAAAATACCTTCCCGGAGAGCCAGCCCCAGCTGGCCGTCCTTCCCGACGGCACCCTGCTGCTGGTCTGGGTGGGGGATGACGGCACCGGCACCCTGAACAACCATACCGCCCTGTGGTACACCCGCTATGACGGGGAGGTGTGGTCCCGGCCCGCCCGGGTGGATGGAGAGAGCCCGTGGGCCGGTACGGCGGACAGCGGTCCTGTCCTCAAGGTGGTGGGACAAACCGCCTGCCTGCTGTGGATGGACGGAGACCGCACCTTCGGCGAGACGGAGGAGCTGGACGACATCGCCGCCGCCATGGGCATCGGCTATGCCCAATTTGACCTGGAAAGCGGCGCGTTTGCCCAGATCCGCCACTTCGGTGCGGAGGGCCGGCTGGACATGCTGCCCGACGTGGCGGAGGTGGGCGGCCGGACGGTGCTGGCCTGGCTGAGCACCGGGGATTCCATCACAAGCGTCGCCTCCGCGGACCTCTGGCTGGCGGTATGTGACGGCGGAGAGTGGACCGCCGGCCTGGCCTGGGAGGATTTGGGACAGGCGGACAGCCTCAGCCTGGCGGACCGGGGCGGCCGGGCGGCGGTCTGCTACGCCCGGCGTGTGGGAGAGGACCAGCTCCCCCCCGCCCGGGAGGAAGATGCCTCCGCCGCCTACGATTCGGAGCTGTTCCAGCTCAAATTTGCCGTGGAAGCGGATGGCGTGTCTCCCGTGGAGGGGCCGGTCCGCTTAACCGAAAACCAGGTGCCCGACAGCAGCCCCGCATACTCCGGCGGCGCCCTGTTCTGGCTGTCCGGCGGCGTGCTGCAAAGCGACCTGTTTGAACCCATCCCTCTGCCCGACTGCGGCGGGGACTATCAGCTGGTATCCAGCCCGGCCCATCCCCAGCTGTATGCCCTGGTCTGGGCCGTGCCCGGCCGGAGCGCCGGAACAGACGGCGGGCCGGAGACCGTTTTCTACGCCGTCATCAATGAGGGCGCCGGCTGGGGCCAGCCGGTGCGGGTGACCACCGCCGGCCAGGTGAGCGGCTGGAGCTGCCAGCTCAATGAGGAGGGGGACCTTCTCCTGGCTGTAAACGAGCAGACGGTGGACGCCGGGTATGAGACGGTCCGGGCGGATTTGCGGCTGTATACCGTCAGTCGGACGGGACAGCTGGTGCTCACCGGCATGGACTACGAGAGCCATACCCTGATTCCCGGCGGCCAGCTGAAGGTCTATGCCACGGTGGAAAATCAGGGCCTGACCGCCTCCGACTGCCGGTTCCGCTGCGCCTTTGACGGCGGCGCCTTCCAGACCTGCGCCGACGGAGCCACCCTGCTGCCCGGGGAGTGCCGCACCTTCTCCCTCACCTGCCCCGTGCCGGAGGCGGGGGCCGATACCCTGACGCTGGAGCTGGACAACGGGACGTCCGGCCAGGCGGTCAGCTGGTCCTATGCCCTGGGGACTCAGGACTTGTCGGTGGAACAGGTGTCCGCCCGGCTCCAGGGGGACGGCTCGGTGGAGGTCACCGCCGTGGTGGTCAACCGGGGGATGCGGACCAGTCAAGCCGCCGCCGCCTCCGTGGTACGCACGGCGTCCATCGGGGCGGACGGCAGCCAGGCCACTGAGGCCCTGGCGGCGCAGGCCATCCCCACGCTGGAGCCCCAGGCCTTCCACCTGCTCACCTTCACCCTGCCGGCGGAACGGCGGGTGGAGGCGGGAGAGCTGCTCTATGTGTGGGCGGACGCCGGGGAAGGGGCGGAGAACCTCCTGTCCAATGACAGCGGCTTTGCCGCCGTCACCGCGCTGACGGCGGGGGGATTCTCCCTGGACGGCACCGCCGCCGCCGTGACGGGGGAGGGCCGGGTGACAGTGACCCTCTCCGCCCTCAATGAGGGGGAGAGCCCGGTGTCCGGCAGGGTGCTGGCCGCCAGCTATGACGCCTCCGGCGGACTGGTGGAGGCCCGGGAGGCTGCGCTTGCCCTGGAGGCGGGCGAGGGCCTCTTCCAGGCCGTGTCCCTTGCCTGCCCTGCCGGCGGGAGCGTCCGCGTCTTTGCCCTGGATGAGGCGTACGCCCCCCTCTGCGCCTCCTTCCGGTGGGCAGCCCCATGATGAGAAGAACGAAATGAAAAAGCACCCGCGGCCGGCGCTTCCTGCCGGCCGCGGGTGCTTTTTGTAACAGAGAGAGGTCCGGTTCAGCCGGCCGGGGCGGGTTCCTCCGCCGGGACGGGGGCGGCCCTGGTGACGGTGGCCCACTCCACCCGCCGCTCGGAGAGCTCCTCCACCCGGATGTGCAGGCCGTGGACCTCCACCTCCGGATGGCTGCCGTCCTCGGGGATGACGCTGAGCTGGGCGAATACCAGGCCGCCCAGGGTCTCCGTCTCCTCGTCCTCGGGGAATTCCACCCCCAGGGCCGCGGAGAGCTCCTCCAGCTCGGCGGAGCCGGCCACCCGCCAGCGCCCGTTCCCCAGGGAGATGATCTCCTGGTCCTCCTGGGGGTCAAACTCGTCGTAGATGTTGCCCACAATCTCCTCCAGCAGGTCCTCCATGGTGACCAGGCCGGCGGTGCCGCCGTACTCATCCACCACAATGGACAGGTGGACCTTCTTGCTCTGCATATCCCGGAAGAGCGCGTCGGTACGCACCGATTCGGGGACGAAGTAGGCCGGGCGGAGCAACTCCCGCAGGGGCTTGGGCGAAGCCTTGCGGGCGTTGAGCAGCCAGTCCCGGGTGTTCAGGATGCCGATCACGTCGTCGGCGTCCTCCTCGTATACCGGGAAGCGGGACAGGCCGGAGGCTTCAATGGCCTGCTCGATTTCCTCCGCCGTATCGTCCACCCACAGCATCACCATGTCGGTGCGGTGAATCATCACATCGGCGGCGGTCATGTTGTTGAACTCAAAGATGTTCTCAATCATTTCCTTCTCGTCGGTCTCAATGGCGCCCTTCTCCTCGCCGATATCCACCAGCTTGCGGATGCCCTCCTCTGACACCGGGGTCCGGTCCGGATGGGGGTCCAGGTGGAGCAGGCGGAGGACCAGGGCGCTGATCCCCTCCGCCAGGGCGGTGAGGGGGAGCAGAACCACGGACAGAACCAGCAGGGCGGAGCAGGCGGACCGGGCGGCCTGGTCTCCCCGGTGGAGGGCCAGCCGCCGGGGAATCATGTATCCCAGGGCCAGAACCAGAAGGGCCGCCGCCAGGGTAACCGCCGCCGCCGCCAGAAGGCGCACGGCCAGGGCGGCGCCGCCGGTCAGCGCCCAGCGGTCCGCGGCCCATCGCCCCAGGGGCAGGCCGAAGGCCAGGACAGCGCAGGCGGCGGAAAAGAAGCCGCCCAGAGTGATGCACAGCTGAATGGTGGTGCGGATGCGCACCGGCCGGACCGTCAGCCGGAGCAGCCGGGCGGCCTTCCGGTCTCCCTCCTCCGCCTGACGGCGGAGCTCTCCCTCATCCAGGGCGGGGACGGACAGCTCAGCGCCGGCAAAAAAGGCGGTGAGCAAAAGCAGTATGACCTGCAGCAGGACACAAGGCCATAATGGGGGCTGCAACGTAATTCCTCCTCCAAAACAAAACAGACAAATACCTATACAACGCTCAGTATAGCACAGCCGCAAAAAAAATCCAGAAGAATGAGGAAAAAAGTCGATATCCATGCTATAATATCCCCAGTTCACAGGGAGAGGATGGAGAGACATGCGAGCAGTACAGTTGGGCCCTCCGGGCCGCCTTCCCCAGGGGGAGCATGCCCTTACCTTTGTCAAATGGCTGGTGTTCGCGGCCATCTGCGGCGTGGTGTGCGGCGGGGTGGCCACCGCCTTCTACTACGCCTTTTCCGCCGTGACCCAGCTGCGCCACGCCAATCCCTGGCTGCTCTGGCTCCTCCCCCTGGGGGGCGCGGCCATTGTGTGGCTCTACCGGGTGTCCGGCATGGCGGGGGACCGGGGCACCAACTTTGTACTGGTGGCGGTGCGGGAGAACAAGCCCCTGCGGCTGCGCACCGCCCCCTTGGTGTTTCTCTCCACCATCATCACCCATCTGCTGGGCGGCTCCTCCGGGCGGGAGGGAGCCATTCTCCAGATCGGCGGCTCCATCTCCTCCAAAATCGGACAGTGGATGCGCCTGGACGACAAGGACAGCCGGATTATCACCATGTGCGGCATGGCGGCGGCCTTTGCCGCCCTCTTCGGCACTCCCCTGACGGCGGCCATGTTCGCCATGGAGGTCACCAGCGTGGGGGTGCTCTACTACGCCGCCATCGTCCCCTGCGTCCTCTCCGCCATTGTGGGGCTGTGGGTGGCCCAGCGCTTTGAGGTACCCGCCACCGCCTTTTCCCTGGAGGGGATTCCCAACCTGAGCCCCGTCACCCTCCTTCAGGTGATTGTCATGGGCATCCTCTTCGCCCTGCTGTCCATCTTCTTCTGCCGGCTGATGCATGCCGCGCCCCACCTGTACGAAAAATATCTGCCTAACCCCACCGCCCGGGCGGCGGCGGGCGGCGCCCTGGTGATCGCCCTCACCTTCCTGGTGTGGCTGTGGAACCCCGGCAGCTACGACTACAATGGCGCGGGGGAGGCTGTCATCCACGCGGCGGTGGAGGGCACCGCCCGGCCGGAGGCCTTTTTCTTCAAAATGCTTTTCACCACCATTACCCTGGGCGCCGGCTTCAAGGGGGGCGAAATTGTGCCGGTGTTCTTTACCGGAGCCACCTTCGGCTGCACCGTGGCCCCCCTGCTGGGACTCCACCCCTCCTTCGGAGCGGGGCTGGGCATGGTGAGCGTATTCTGCGGCGTCACCAACTGCCCCATCAGCTCCCTGCTGCTGGCCCTGGAGCTCTTTGCCGGGGACAGCCTGGGGCTGTTTACCGGCCAGAGCCTGTGCCTGTTTGCGGTGTGCCTGGCGGTGTCCTACATGCTCTCCGGCTATTATGGCCTGTACAGCGAGCAGAAAATCGTATATAGTAAGCTGCGGCCGGAATTCATCGACAAGAAGGCCAACGAGGAAAAACAACAACCGGCGGGAGGACAAAAACGGACGTGAATATTTTTGACATCATGGGTCCCGTCATGGTGGGACCCAGCTCTTCCCATACGGCGGGCGCCGCCCGCATCGGCTTTATCACCCGCAAGCTGCTGGGGAGCCAGCCGGTGAAGGCCCAGCTGCTGCTCCACGGCTCCTTTGCCGCCACCGGCGCGGGCCACGGCACCGACCGGGCCCTGGCCGCGGGCCTGCTGGGGATGCGCCCGGACGATCCCCGCCTGCCCCGGTCCTTTGAGCTGGCGGCCCAGGCGGGAATGGCCCTGACCGTGGGGAAAACGGCCCTCCGGGGAGTCCATCCCAACACCGTGCTGCTGCGGGTGGAGGACGGCGGCGGCAGGCAGCTGGAGGTGGTGGCCTCCTCCCTGGGGGGCGGCCGGGTGAAGGTGTGCGCCATTGACGGGCTGGAGGCCAGCTTTTCCGGGGAGCTGCCCACCCTCATCATCCGCAACGAGGACCGGCCGGGCATGGTGGCGGAGGTCTCCGCCATCCTGTCCCGGCGGAAGGTAAACATTGCCGCCATGCAGCTCTACCGGAACACCCGGGGGGGCCTGGCGGTGATGGTCATTGAGAGCGACCAGCCGGTGTGGGACGCGGCGGTGGAGGAGCTGCGGGCCTGCCCCGGCATCCAGCGGGTCACCTGCCTGACGGCGGAGGAGGAATAGCTATGGCATTTTCATCCATTGAGGGGCTGCTGGCGGCCTCCCGCACCTGTCCGGTGTGGGAGGCCGTGCTGGCGGACGACTGCGCCGACCGGGGAGTGGAGCGGCGGAAATCCCTGGAGCAGATGGCCGCCCTGTGGGCGGCCATGGCCCCGCCGGTGCGGGAGTATGACCCCGCCGCCCGCTCCCACAGCGGCCTGACCGGCGGAGCGGGGGCCCTGCTGGAGGGGGCGGGCCCCGGCCTGTGTCCCCCCTTCCTGCGGCAGGTGATGGCCGCCGCCCTGAAAACGGGGGAGTGCAACGCCTGCATGAAGCGCATCGTGGCTGCCCCCACCGCCGGCTCCAGTGGGGTGCTTCCGGCGGTGCTGCTCCCCCTCCAGGCCAGGGACGGCCTGGAGGACAGCCGGATGGTGGAGGCCCTCTACGTGGCCGCCGGCTTCGGACAGGTCATCGCCACCCGGGCCTCCATCTCCGGAGCGGAGGGGGGCTGTCAGGCGGAGGTGGGCTCTGCCTCCGCCATGGCCGCCGCCGCCCTGGTCCACCTGATGGGCGGCACGGGGGAGCAGATGGCCCACGCCTGCGCTCTGGCCCTGTCCAACACCCTGGGGCTGGTGTGCGACCCGGTGGCGGGACTGGTGGAGGTGCCCTGCGTGACCCGCAATGTGATGGGCGCCATGAACGCCCTGTCCTGTGCCGAGCTGGCCCTGTCCGGGGTGCGGAGCGCCATCCCCTGCGACGAGGTCATTGACGCCATGCGCTCGGTGGGGGAGGCCCTGCCCGCCTCCCTCCGGGAGACCGGCGGCGGCGGCCTGGCCGCCACCCCCACCGGCCGGCGGCTGGCGGAGGAGCTGTAAGCGCTCCGCCGTCCCATTACGATTCTTTTGGCTGAGGAGGCGACCGCGTGCTTTTTTCCAGTTCCGTATTCCTGTTTCTCTTCCTGCCCGGGGTGCTTTTGGTCTACTACCTGCTGCTGCGCCCCTGGCGGCAGGCCCAGAATATCTTCCTGCTGCTGGCCTCCCTGGTGTTTTACGCCTGGGGTGAGCCCTGGTTCGTGCTGGTGATGATGGGCTCCATCGCGGCCAACTACGGCTTCGGCCTGTGGGTGGCCGCCCGCCAGCGGCGGGAAAGAAGCACCGCCCTGCCGGTGGCGCTGGTGGTGGCGCTGAATTTGGGTATCCTGTTTGTATTCAAATATCTCACCTTTACCCTGGGTATTCTCAACCGCCTGGGCGGAACCTTTGTCATCCCCGGCATTGAGCTGCCCATCGGCATCTCCTTTTTCACCTTCCAGGCCCTGAGCTATGTGCTGGATGTCCAGCGGGGGCGGGGACAGGTGCAGCGCTCCCCCCTGAAGGTGGGGCTGTATATCTCCTTTTTCCCCCAGCTCATCGCCGGCCCCATTGTGAAATACGAGACGGTGGCCCAACAGATTGACGGCCGGAGGGAGAACTGGGAGGACTTTTCCGCCGGCTGCGCCCGGTTCATTGTGGGCCTGGGGAAAAAGGTGCTGCTGTCCAACCAGCTGGCCCTGGTGGCGGACCGGGCCTTCCAGCTGGAGGGGGCGGGCCAGCTGCCCGCCGGCTTTGCCTGGCTGGGGGCCCTGTGCTACACCTTCCAGATTTACTACGACTTCTCCGGCTATTCCGACATGGCCATCGGCCTGGGAAAGATGTTTGGCTTCCACTTCCTGGAGAACTTCAACTATCCCTATATTTCCCGGTCGGTGACGGAGTTCTGGCGTCGGTGGCACATCTCCCTGTCCACCTGGTTCCGGGATTATGTCTACTTCCCTCTGGGCGGCAGCCGGGTATCCTCCAAGGGAAAGCATATTCGCAATCTGTTTGTGGTATGGCTGCTCACCGGCATCTGGCACGGGGCCAACTGGACCTTTCTGGCCTGGGGCCTGTTCTACTTTGTGCTGCTGGTGCTGGAGAAGTACGGACGCCTGGGCCAGGGCTGGCCGGTGGTGTGCCGGTGGCTGTTTACCTTCCTGATGGTCAACTTCGCCTGGGTCCTCTTCCGGGCGGAGAGTCTGGGCCAGGCGGCGGGCTATCTGGGGGCCATGTTCGGCCGGGGCGCCGGACTGTGGAGCGGGGAGACCGGCCTCTTCCTCCGGGAGAACTGGACGGTGCTGCTGGCGGGGGCCATCTTTGCCGCGCCGGTGGCCCCCAGGCTGCGGGACTGGGCCGCCGGGCGGAAGAGCATTTTGCTGGATGTGGGCTACGCCCTGCTGGCGGCGGCGGTATTTCTGGTGTCGGCCAGCTTTATCATCAAAGGGACCTACAATCCCTTCATCTACTTCAATTTCTGACGGGAGGGGCCTATGAAACGACGCAATACCATAACGGCTCTCCTGTTCCTGCTGCTGACGGCGGCGGGACTGGCGCTGGTAGCCACCTCCTTCCTGGGGGGTGAGGGCAAGCTGGAGGGCCTGCTGAAAACCGCCGCGGCCAACCGGGACCCCGGAGCCCTGCTGGAGGGGGCGGAGAGCGCGGTGAACACAGACCTGGACCGGGACCATCTGTTTATCCAGCTCTACGGCGGAGTGCAGCGCCTCTCCGGCCGGAAGGTAATTCAGGACATGGTGGAGGGGAACACGGTGGCCAAGCTGTCCACCGGGGCTCTGAATTTTGTCACCCTGGGCGCGGCCGCCCGGCCGGGGGAGGATGCGGCCCGCCGGGCGGAAAACACGGCGGAGCTGGCGGAAGCCCTGGCGGAGCAGGATATCCCCTACCTCTACCTGGCCGCCCCTCAGAAGCTCCAGCGGGGGGTACAGCTGCTGCCCGAGGGGCTGGAGGAGAGCGGCAACGCCTACTGCGACGCCTATCTGGAGCATCTGGACCGGCTGGGAGTGGGCTACCTGGATCTGCGCCCCCTGTTTGAGAGCAACGGTATTTATTCCAACTGGTTTTTCAATACCGACCACCACTGGAAGCCGGAGGCGGCCTTCTTTGCCTGGCAGTATCTCACCAGCCACGTGGAGCTGCTGGAGACCCCCGCCGCCCTCACCGCCTCGGACAGCTGGGAGACCACCGTGCTGGAGGACTTTTTCCTGGGCAGCCAGGGCAAGCGGGTGGGCACCCTGTACGCCGGGACGGATGATTTCACCATCTATACCCCGAAATTTGATACCAGCCTCACCTATACCAACAGCGACGGCAGCTTTACCCGCACCGGCCCCTTCAACCAGTCGGTGTGCTTCCCCGAGCGGGTAGCCCAGCGGGACTGGTTCAACGGCAACCCCTACACTTACTACTCCGGCGGGGACTACGGCATGGCCGCCATGGTCAACCACAACAATCCGGACGGTCCCAGGGTGGTGCTGCTGCGGGAGTCCTTCGGCTGCGCCCTGGCCCCCTTCCTGGCCCTGTCCTGCTCGGAGCTGGTCACCATTGACCTGCGCCACTTCACCGGGGACCTGCTGGAGACCATCGGGGAGGTGGAGCCGGATTTGGTGCTCACCCTCTATACCGCCAGCACCACCGGGCTGGACAACATGTTTGAATTCATCAAAACGGAGTGAACGGCTTGGACGTACAACACACAACGCCCTCCTACCGCCGGCTGGACCTGCACTATATTGTGATGCAGGCGGGATTCTGGGCCATGTTTGCCGCCATTGTGGCCTATCAGACCGCCCTGCTGCTGGAGCGGGGCTTCTCCAACGGGGAGGCGGGGCTGATGACGGCGGTGCGCTGCCTGGCGGGCATCCTCTGTCAGCCTCTGCTGGGCGGCTTTGCCGACCGGCACCCGGAGATCCCCCTGAAACGGATTGTCACCCTCTCCCTGGTGCTCTCCCTGGGGGCGGGGGCGTGGTACTGGCTCTGCCCCGGCATGGGCCTGTGGGAGACCGGGGTGGTATGGGCGGTCATCGGCGGGCTGGAGGTGTCCTCCTACCCCCTGATGGACGCCATGGCCATTCAGTTCATCAACGACGGCGTGCCCATCCGGTACAGCCTGGGCCGGGGCATCGGCTCCATGGCCTATGCGGTGGTGTGCGTGCTGCTGGGCCTCCAGGTGGGGAGGGCGGGACTGGAGAGCACCCTGCTCACCCACCTGCTCCTGGTGGGGGCGGAGGTTGTGCTGGTGGCCAGCTACCCGGCCTATACCGGACCCCGGCTGGCCCGGGAGGGTGACGGACCCCGGCCCCAGCCGGTGCTGGCCCTGCTGCGGAGCAACCCCCGGTTCACCCTGATGCTGGCGGGGGTACTGCTGGGCCTGACGGGGATTATGCCTCTGTCCAATTTCCTGGTGAACATCGTCACCAGCCGGGGGGGCAGCGAGGCGGATTTGGGCCTGGCCCTTTTCCTCATGGGTGGGGCGGAGCTGCCCACCGCCTGGTTTTTCGGCCGACTGCTCCGGCGGCTGGGCAGCGGGAAGCTGGTGATGCTCAGCATGCTGTTCGGCACCCTGAAGGGGGTGCTGCTGCTGTGCACCACCGGCATTGCGGGGGTGTTGCTGGTGCAGCCCATCCAGGTGCTGGGCTACGGCCTGTTTACCCCCGCCTCGGTGTATTTTGTCAATGAATCGGTGCCTCAGGCGGACCGGGTGCGGGGGCAGACGGTGATGATGGTGGCCTCCAACGGGCTGGGGGGCATGCTGGGGGGCCTGCTGGCGGGCTGGAGCCTGGATCTGGGCGGGGCCAACCTGATGCTGGCGGGCTGTATCGCCTGCGGCTGCGCCGGTACCCTGCTCTGTCTGCTGGCATTAAGAAAAAACACTGGGATTTCCTCTTTCCAAAGCGGGACAAATGGTGTATGATATTTCCGTATGTTTTACGTCTGTGAGCAGGAAAACCGTATGCCCAATGGAGGTACGATATGAGAAAAACGAAAATTATCTGCACACTCGGTCCCGCTGTGGACAACGAGCAGACCATTGAAAAGCTGATTCGCAAGGGTATGAACGCCGCCCGCTTCAACTTTTCCCATGGGAGCCATGCCGAGCAGCTGGCCCGGCTGAATATGTTCAAAAAGGTGCGGGACAATCTGGGCGCCCCCGTGGCCACCATTCTGGACACCAAGGGTCCGGAAATCCGCGTCCGCACCTTTGCCAACGGCCCCGTTACCCTGAATCAGGGCCAGGACTTCACCCTCACCACCGACGATGTGGCCGGGGACAGCACCCAGGTGTCGGTGACCTACGAGAACCTGTACCAGGAGGTGGGGCCCGGCTGCCGGATCCTGGTGGATGACGGCCTTATCGAGCTGCGGGTCAAGGAGGTGGAGGGCCACGCCATCCGCTGCGTGGTGGAGAATGGCGGCCCCCTGTCCAGCAACAAGTCCATCAATATTCCCGATGTACACATCCTGCTACCCTCCCTCACCGACAAGGACCGGGAGGATTTGAAGTTCGCCGCGGAGCACGACTTTGATTTCATCGCCGCCTCCTTTGTCCGCAAGGCCAGCGATGTGGAGGATATCCGGGCGGAGCTCCACAAGCACGGCGGGGACGGCATCCGCATCATCTCCAAGATTGAGAACCGGGAGGGTGTGGAAAATATTGACGCCATCATTGCCGCCTCCGACGGCATTATGGTGGCCCGGGGCGATTTGGGCGTGGAGATTCCCGCCCACGAGGTGCCCATTCTTCAGAAGAAGATGATCAAGGCCACCACCCGGGCGGGCCTGCCGGTCATCACCGCCACCCAGATGCTGGACTCCATGATCCGCAACCCCCGGCCCACCCGTGCTGAGGTGTCCGATGTGGCCAACGCCGTGTTTGACGGCACCTCCTGCGTGATGCTCTCCGGGGAGACCGCTTCGGGCAAATATCCCATTGAGGCCCTGGAGACCATGGTGAATACAGTGACGGCGGCGGAGGACGCCATTGACTACTGGGGCCGCTTCCGGGAGAGCAACCTGCTCCCCGGCATCTCCAGCATCAGCGACGCCATCACCCACACCTGCTGCCTCACCGCCATGGATTTGAGCGCCACCGCCATCCTGGCGCCCACCAAGTCGGGCTATACCGCCAAGGTGATTTCCCGCTTCCGTCCCGCCTGCCCCATTGTGGCCCTGTGCCAGAGTGAGTCCAGCCGGCGGCAGCTGGCCATCTCCTGGGGCGTCCACGCCTACCTGTCCGGCGAGGTGGACTCCACCGACCGGATGTTCTCCCTGGCGGTGGACGTGGCCCGGAAGGAAGGAGCCGTCAAGCCCGGGGAGACGGTGGTGATCACCGCCGGCGTGCCCCTGGGGCGCTCCGGCACCACCAACCTCATCAAGGCCCAGGTGGTGGACGGCGGCATCTGAGACCAGATACAGACAGAACGCGCCCTTCGGACGTTGAGCCGGAGGGCGCGCTTGTATTCGTTACCAAATGAAACCACCCCGGCTCCCTGCATAGGCAAAAGAAACCTGCGGATACTAAGGGCTGTAACCAAAACCGCAGGAGGAGTTGGATATGAAAGCCACTGGCATTGTGCGCCGCATCGACGATTTGGGTCGGGTGGTGATTCCCAAGGAGATTCGCCGGACCATGCGCATCCGGGAGGGAGACCCCCTGGAAATCTATACCGATAAGGACGGCGGCGTCATTTTCAAGAAGTATTCCCTGATGGGCGGCCTGGGAGATTTCGCCGGACAGATGTGCGAGACTCTGAACAAGACCACCGGAAAAATTGCCGTGATTACGGACCGGGACGCCTGTATCGCCGTGGCGGGCACCCCCCGCCGGGAGCTGGCCGACAGACGCATTTCCCCCGAGCTGGAGCGGATCATGGAGGGCCGTCAGATTTATCAGGCCCAGACGGGGGGTATGGCCGTGGCGGTGTGCGAGGACAACGAGAAATACGTGGCCACCTGCGCCGCCCCCATCCTGTCCGAGGGGGATGTGCTGGGGTGTGTGCTCTTTGCCAGCACCGACACCGAGCAGACCAGTGATGAGACCGAGTACAAGCTGGCCCAGACCATTGCCGGTTTCCTGGGCCGCCACATGGAGCCCTGAGAGAAAGCCGCCCTCCGCCTTCACCGAAGGCGGGGGGCGGTTCTCTTTCTCAGGAGCAGAACCGGTGGTTGCCGATGACCTTAATCAGGGGCCGGCTCCAGATCCAGGCGCTGGTGGCGGTGCTGGGATTAAAATAATAGATGGCTCCGCCGCTGGGGTCCGTGCCGTTGAGGGCTTCCTGCGCCGCCCGCACCGCCGACTGGGCAACCGGCTGGTCAATCTGCCCGTCCACCATGCAGGTGAAGGCCCCCGGCTGATAGACCACTCCGGCGATGGTATTGGGGAAGGAGGGGTGCTCCACCCGGTTGAGAATCACCGCCCCCACCGCCACCTGGCCGCTGTATGGCTCCCCCCGGGCCTCGGCGGAGATGACCCGGGCCAGCAAGTCCACGCTGGCCTGCTGGCTGCCGCCGCCGCTGCTGGTGGACATGCCCAGGGCCCGCAGGGTGGCGGGACCCACAATGCCGTCGGCGGTCAGACCGTTTTTCCGCTGGAAATACTTGACCGCCTCCGTGGTTTTGCTGCCGAAGATGCCGTCCACCGCGCCGTCGTAGTAGCCCCAGTTTTTCAGCTTGCTCTGGATAATCCGCACCTGCTCCCCGGTGGAGCCCTGCCGCCAGGTGGCGGCCTGGGCGGACTGGGCCAGGACGATGACGCCGATATTCAGCAGAAACAGCAGGGCAAGCGCCCCAATCAGTCTGCGTCTGTTTACGCCCATATTCTCGCCTTCCTTTCTCACTGAAGCTAGTGTACGGAGAGAGAAGGGGGGTTATGAGCGCCAATGTGTGCCATTGGGGAATAGCGCCGGAGGAAATGGGACATACTGGGAGAAAACCGGAAAGGATGTGGGCAGGATGGTGCAGGGCGTGGCCCGGCAGGTGATTGTGGTGCGGTCTCCCGACCCCCGTTTTTTTGAGCAGGCCATTTTTCTGGTAAAGGAGGACGCCTTCAAAACGGGAGTGACGGCGGAGCAGGTGCTCCAGGAGGCCCAGCGGGCGGCGGACGGCTACCTGCGTCAGAACGCCCGCTGGAGTCGGCTGTGGCGGCGGATTCCCGGACCGGTGTATGCCGCGGCAGGGGCGGTGGGGGCCACCCTGTGCTGGTGCCTGGCCCTGGCGCTGTGAGGCTTTTTCCACAAATTGGGGCCTGCCGCAAAATGCGGCAGGCCCTTTTGCTGTGTGCCGGTTTATTTGGTCCAGGGATGGCAGAGGGGCTCCAGGGTTTCCCCGTCCAGCAGGAATATCTTGAGAGAGGCTGCCTGGCCGGTGGGCAGGGAGCAGGTGACGGTCCCCAGCTCCGGGGTGAAGCGCAGGGCCTGGCACTGGGTCATCTCCAGGCCGTCGTAGCCGGCGGCGCAGAGGAGGACCTCTCCCGGCAGCTCATTGACCTGGAGGGTGACAACGGAGTTGTCATAGCGCAGAATGGAGAGAGGAGCGGTGTATTCCCAGAGGAAGCAGGGCAGGCCCCGGTTGGTCCCCTCCTTCAGCTGCCAGACCGTGGTGAAGTTCCAGCCCAGATTGAGATAGGTGTCGGAGCTGGCGAGGGCGGAGGCATCTGTGGGGCTGGCTCCGCTGCTGCTGACGGTGCGGCTGTAACCCCGGTTGGCTACACCGGTGAGGCAGTAGTTGCTGACGCCCACATTGTATCTGCCGGCCAGCGCGCAGGAGGTAAAGGTAACGCCGCCCTGGGAGCCGCTGAAGGAATTGTAATAGGAGTCGATGTACGCGCAGGCGGTGACGGAGTTTCTGACGGAGCCGGAATTCTGGCAGTCCCCGGCGATGCCGCCGGCGTAGGCGGTATAGTAGGAGCCGGCGGATACGTTGCCGGAGTTATAGCAGTACTGGGCCGAGGTGGCATTGCCGTAGAGCTGTCCCGCGATGCCGCCGGAGCAGGCATAGTAGCACTGCAGCCTGCCGCTGTTTATCTCGCCCTGGTTGTAGCAGTTGAGCAGGCTGGAGGCGCTGTATCCGGCAATGCCGCCCAGGGCAAAGGTGGCGCCGCGGCCGCCGTAGTTCCGCTCCGCCTCCACCGCAGCGGCGTTGCGGCACTGGCTGACGGACAGGCCGCTGGACAGCCAGCCGAACACGCCGCCGCAGTATGCGTCGGTGGAGCTGTCATCGGTGCGGATTCTGCCGTCGTTGGTGCAGCGGGTCAGGGTACCGCCGCCGGACGAGGCGTAGCCCAGCACGCCGCCCACATAGACCTTGGAGGAATCGCAGGCATAGACGCTGGCCCGGTTGACGCAGTCGCGCAGGGAGGAGGCGGCGGCGTAGCCTGCCAGACCGCCTACATGGAGCAGGGTGCTGCCGTAGCCCCCCACCACAAAGAGCGAGCCGGTGACATAGCAGTTGGTGAGGGAGGTGCCGCCGTCCAGGCGGCCGGCCACAGCGCCTGCATTGACCGTTCCTGAAGCGGAGAAGACGATGGAGACCTGCTCCAGTCCCACATTCTTAATGTCTGCGCCGTCTGTCGCCCCGAACAGACCGGCGTAGCTGCCGGTGGGGGAGGTAATGGTCAGCCCCCGGATCACCCGGCCGCAGCCGTCGAAGGTGCCGGTGAAGGGCGCGTCGGTGGTCCCGATGGGGGTCCAGTTTGCCCAGCCGGACAGGTCCAGATCGGCGGTGAGGGCGTAGGAGCCGTCCAGGGGGTAGTCCGGGCTGGTACCGATAAGGGCAAGCGCGTCCGGACTGTCAATGGGGGTGGCGGTGAGGTCGGGAGCCTCGATCTCTCCCGGGAAGGGACCGCTGGGCTGCTCCGGGACCTGGATCGGGGACTCCTTGAAATGGGCGGTGAGGGTGACGGCGCAGTCGGGCAGGGTGAAAACCACGGTGTCATTCAGCGGATAGGGCAGAATCACGCCCTCGCAGCTCCAGTAGTCGAAGAGCCAATTCTGATCGGGAATCGCTTCCACTGTAATATACTCGCCGGGGGCGAAGAAACTGATTGCTTTGGTGGCTGGTTCCTTGGAGCCCTGGAGCCAGTCGGAGGAGCTGCTGCCCCGGGCGGTGATTTTGCCGCCGGTTCCGGCCTGGATGGTGACCGACCGGGCGTACAGCGTATAGTCCCGATCATTGCACTGGACATTTTTGAAACCGGCGTAATAATTGCTGATGGTGGTATAGCCCAGCTGTTTGTTGGAGTTGGAGCCGCAGGCCAGAACGGAGTAGTCCTCCTTGACGATCAGGGTAAAATCAGTACCTGCTTCTGCCAGCAGCACGTCCTCCGCGATTTTGACGGGGACCAAACTGTTGGTGCGTGTGCCGTTGCCCAGCTGGCCATGCATGTTGCGGCCCCAGCCCCAGAGGGTACCGCTGCTGTCCAGGGCCACGATGTGCATAGATCTCGTGGAGATGGCGGTGATGTTTTCTAGACCCGACACCTGGACAGGCACTTCGCTGCCCCGGTTTTCCGTGCCGTTACCCAGCTGGCCCTCCCAGTTGCGGCCGCAGGCCCATACGGTGCCGTCCTCTGCCAGGGCGGCGCAGAAATAATCGCCGATGGCAAAGGAGCGGATCTCCCCGCAGGGCCAGTCCAGCTTGGTGGGGGTGGTGAGGGAGGTACCGCTGGTGCCGTTCTCCAGAGTGCCGAACCGGCCAAAGTAGTCGTCATAGCCCCACACATAGACCGAGCCGTCGGCAGCTTTGGCCGCTGAGCCGTTAGGGCCGGCCCAGATGGCTGTCACTGTCGGCAGTCCTGCGATTTGGACGGGCTGAGTCAGGACTGTCCCGGTTGCAGTGGCGAGACAGCCGTCCCGGTCAAAACCGAATCCCCACACGACGCCATCCTTGTCCAGGGCCAGCAGATGGTTGTCGCCGGCGGCGATGGCGGTGATGTCCGTAAGGCCCTCAATGGGGGTGAGTGTATAATTGCTCAGCCCGGTGGCGATCTGTCCGGCATACCAGACAGTCCCGTCCCGCATCAGAAAGATGGAGGCGTAATAAGAGCAGACCACGTCGGCCACGTTCTGGAGCAACGGGACCCTGCCGGGGACGCAGTCGGCGTAACCGTAGCGGTCGCCCAGTTGTTTATAGTTGTTGCTGCCCCAGCCGTAGACCGTGCCGCCGTCGTTCAGTGCCAGGGCGTGGATGCTGCCGGCGGCAATGGCAACCTGGGGGATCGAGCCTTCTTCGGAAGTAAAAGAAGGGGTGAGTACCACTTTGTTGTCCGGCATGGTGAAGACTGCCGGATTGGCCTGAGGATCAGCAAGCTCCACCCCTTCCGCAGACCAAGAGTGGAAGAAATTGCCTATGTTGGGCAGGGCGTCCACCGTGACCTGGGCACCGATGGGATAATATGCCTGCTGGTTGGGGAAGGAAGCGCCGCCGCCGGCGCTGGTGCCCAGCTCCACGGGATAGACCAGCAGGGAGAAGGGCTGGCCGGAGTCCTTTTCCACCACGGGGACAAACGTCAGGGCATTTTCGCAGCTTCCGCACCCCAGCTCACCGTTACCGTTGAAGCCGCAGGCGTACAGATAGCCGTCCTGATCCGCCGCAAAGGTCTGGGACATGCCCGCCCGGACAAAGGAGACCGACTGGCGGACCTTTACGGGGGTGGAGCGGTCCTCTGTGGTGCCGTCTCCCAGCTGGCCGCTGGTGTTGGCGCCCCAGGTCCACAGGCTGCCGTCGGCCCTGATGGCGGCGGCGTGGCTGTATCCGGCGGAGAGAAAGACGATATCGCTCAGGCCGGGCACCTGTGTGGGCACGTCGCTGCTCTGGGCCACCGGGCCGGAGCCCCAGGCCCACACCGTGCCGTCCTGCTTCAGGGCCAGGAAGTAGCCGCTGCCTGCGGCAATGGCGGAGACGTGCTCCAGCCCCTCCACCTGCCGGGGCTGCCGCTCCTTCAGGGTTGTGCCCCAGCCCACCGTCCAGACGGTGCCGTCCCTGCACAGCAGCAGGGCGGCGCTGCCGCCGGCGGAGATGTCTGTCACATTGGTGGGCATGTGGTCAATGAGGGTGGGATAGCTCTCATCCGGGAGGGTGAGCTTGGTGGGGGTGAGGATGCTGCCCGTACCGTTTATAATGTCCAGGCCCCAGTAGTAGACGGTGGACTTGCCGTTCTGGTCCAGATAGAGGCTCATGCTGAACTGCTCACCGGCGGCCAGGACGGAGCCGTAGAGCTGAGAGATGGTGGCGGGTGACATGGCATTTTCGGTTTTGCCGGTACCCAACTGGCCCGCGCTGTTGTCGCCCCAAGCGGACTGAGAACTCCCGATGACCAGAGCGTGCATCCCGCCGGCTGCGATGCCGGCACGCTGGGAGGCAGGGGAGGCGTAGGCCGGTACCGGCGCTGCCGCCGTACGGATGGTCTCCCCGCTCTCCTCCGGTCCGCCATTGCCCAACATCCCGCCTACATTGCTTCCCCAGGCCCACACGGTGCCGTCGCTGCGCAGGGCGGTGACGGCAACGTAGCTCCCGGCCAGGTCGGGGACTGATAGCAGGCAGTCCGACAGCTGGAACTGAGCGGTCAGGGATGCGGGGCCGCTGGGCATGGAAAAGCTCTGGGCGGTGGACTGTGGATCGGAGAGGGCAAGTCCCTCTGTGGTCCAGCCTGCCCATTGGCTCCCCAGCTCCGGGACAGCATACAGCGTCAGCTCCTGACCGGGCTGATAGAGACCGGTGGAGAAGCCGGTGGTGTTGCCGCCGGGCTGGGCCGTAATCCGCAGGGGATAGCGGTCGGCATAAAAGGTCAGCCCGTCCTCATACTCCAGCGGGCGGAAGTAATCTGGAATGGTGGTGGTGCTGCCGCCGGGGCTCTGGATGGTGCCGTCCTCCATCAACAGGATAGAGCGGGTGCCGATAGCCACGTCCACGGCCGGCTGGGTCACTTCATCAATGTAGATGGCGGGGGTAATGCCGCTTGAGTTGTAGAGCGGCGGCTTGTTGCCGAAATCCCCGTAGTAGTTCAGGCCGCAGGCCCATAGCCGCCCCTGCCCGTCCAGGGCCAGGGTGTAATCCTTGTCGGAGGCCAGTGTGGTAATGCCCGTAAGACCCGTCATCTTTTGAGGTTTATATGAGCTGTAGGTGTTTCCGCTGGTGACGCTGATGTTATCAAAATAGGAATACCCCAGCTGTCCGTAGCGGTTATAGCCCCAGGACCAGACGGTGCCGTCCTTACACAGGGCAAAGCAGCTGTCATCGTTGGCCTCAATGGCGGTAATATTGACCAGATCAGGAATTTGGGCGGGTGCTATGCGAGGAGAATAATAAGGACTTTCGCCGGTTCCCAGTGTACCGTAGTTGTTTTCACCCCAGCTCCACACCGTGCCGTCCTCCAGGAGCACCAGCACGGAGGAGGCGGTCAGCTTCACCGTCTGGACGCTGCCGATGCCCTCTACCCGAACCGGGGTGGAATGGGCACTGTTGTCCGGGGAAGTACCCAACTGTCCGCCGCTGTTGGAGCCCCAGATGTAAAGAGTGCCGTCTTCCGTGACTGCCGCCCTGTTATTGTCGCTTCCGTCAATGGCGGCCACGTTCTCCAGCCCCTCCACCATGGCGGGGGTGCTGCGGTTGGTGGTGGTGCCGTCTCCCAGCTGCCCGCTGTTGTTATAGCCCCAGGTCCAGACGTGGCCGTCGGCGTCCAGCGCTATGCCGGGGGCGATGTCCACAATACGCTCCAGCCCGGACAGCAGGACCGGATGTTTGGAAGTTTCCCCGGTGGGATCGTTGTTGGCCCACACATACACCGTGCCGTTGGACAGCAGGGCCATATCGCTGTCTATCTTGGGCTGGGTGGTAAAGGGCGCCTCCTCCGGCTCCGCTGCCAGGGATGCGGGAAGCAGGGACAGCAGCAGGGCTGCGGTCAGAAGAAATGATAAAAACCGCCTCATAAGACCCTTCCTTTCCTTAGGATAACGTAGGATAATTTTATGATAGCATACATTACCATACGGGAAAATAACATAGGATAATTTTATATATTACATATCAAAATTATAAATACTATGCAGCTAGCATAGTATTCTTGATTTATAGCGCAAAAAAACACCGGAACCAGTTCATAACTGGTTCCGGTGTTGTGAATATGCTCAATCCAAATACTGAATACCGGCGCCGATGACGCCGTCGCCGATATAGACGCTGAGGGTAGCGTCCATGGGGCCCTCCCAGCAGTGCTCGTAGTCGGGGAAAGCGGCCCGAACCTTGGCGGACAGTTCCGCCATCTCCTCCGGTGCGCCGCCGTTGGCCACGCCCAGATTGTACCGCCGTCCGGGCTGGAACTTCTGGCGCAGCAAGTCCACAATCTTGTCTTGGACCTGCCGGCGGCCCCGTACCTTGGCCACGCTCTGCAGCTGGCCGTCGGTGGCGAAGGTGATGATGGGCTTGATGGACAGCATGGTGCCGGCCATGGCGGTCACCTTCCCGATGCGGCCCCCCTTGTAGAGATACTCCAGGGTGTCCACCGAGAAGAAGGGGAAGGTATGCTCCACCAGGAAGGGCACCCGCCGGGTGATGAGGGTGTCCCAGTCCGCCCCGGCCTGAATTTCCTCCCACAGCTGGAGCACCATGATGCCCAGTCCCAGGGAGCCGCTTTTGGAGTCAAAAACCGCAACCTCCAGATCCTCCCGCTGCTCGGCCTGGAGGCGCACCATATTGTAGGTGCCGGAGAGACCGCCGGAGAGCATCAGGGCGATGACCTTCTCATAGCCGGCGGAGGCAATCGCGTCCAGGGCGTCGCTCACCGCGCCCCCCTCTGGCAGAGAGGTGCGGGGCAGCTCCCCCCGGCGGAGGCGCTGATAGACGTCCTGGGCAAAGATGTCCACGCCATCAGAAAATTCCCCGTCCGAACAGATGATTTTCAGGGGGACCGTATAGATGGGCGTACCTGCCCGCATGGCGTCGGTCAGGTCGGCGGTGGAATCGGTGAGCAGCGCAATCCGATTGGGATTTGACACGGCAATCATCCTACTCTATAATAAAGTTAT
>CALWOL010000059.1 GCA_944383135.1 uncultured Flavonifractor sp. | reverse complement strand
GCTATTTCAATAGCGGCGGAGCAAGTGATGCAAAAGAAAAAAGTTTCGGTGCGTCTTGAGACGCCTGCTGGTAGCAGGCCCTTATAGGGCCTACTCAAGCCTCCGGCTTAGCCGGAGGTTTTGACTTCTATTTCTGTTGGGAAAAGTGCCAGGCCGCCTTCAGCCAGTCCAGCAGCTGGTCATCCAGCTCCTCTGGCCGGCTGACCACCACATGGTGGGTCCAGCGGTTGGGATAGGGCTCCACCGCCACGGCGATGCGGGTATCCTCCACCCGCACCCCCAGGCCGAAGGTAACCAGCAGGCAGTGCTCCGGCCAATCCTTTTTCCGCCGGACGGGCAGGGAGGCGGCGGCAAACAGATGCCGTCCGTAGAAGCTGATTTGGCTCTTCTGCACCTTTACCCGCGCCTCCGGGAAGGCGGCCTCCATGGCCTGGAACAGGGTGTCATAGAGGATACGCTCCCGGGGATGGCCGGCGAAATAAAACGCCAGGTCCGAGGGGTAGTAGGGGGAGGTTTCCACGACGCGTCACCTCTTCACAAACATGGAAAAGAGCCCGCCGCAAGCGGAGCGCCTGCGGCGGGCTGGTGCCGGTAGTCGGACTCGAACCGACACGATGTCGCCACCAACGGATTTTGAGTCCGTCACGTCTACCAATTCCATCATACCGGCATTGGGTACGAAGGGTATTATACATGAGTCGATGGGAGTTGGCAAGAGCTGTTTCAGGAGAAATTGAGAAAAATACCGTACCATTTGCAGAGCGGATGTGTTATGATAATATCTACCGAATAAACCGAGGATCGGTTTATTCGCGCGGCGGTAGCCGCGCAATTTCATAAAACCGGCCCCGTTTGGCCGGTTTTATGGAATTCAGACATTGTTCCAATGCGTATTTCCATTGGAACACCTTGCGTTCCAATGGAAGTGCAAGGATTTTGGGCCGTATCGCCCGAAATCCTTGCACTTGAACAAAGCCAATCAGCCTTGTAAGCCTTGGATTTCAAGGCTTGTAGCTTTGTTCACTACGCATTATGATAAGTATGTTGTATCAAACGCAATCCCATGGAGGGCTTTGTATGGTCAAACGATTCAGGCTGGTTTTGGCGGTGGGACTGCTGCTCCTGCTGACCGGCTGTTTTTCCCAGTCGGTGGACGAGCTGTATGCTCCGCCCAAGGCACCGGACGACTACCTGAAGCTGGATGAGAAAATCAACGAGATGCTCAACAGCGGAGGAGAATATGCCGCGCCGCTGACGGGAGAGCTGACCCAGAAGGTGCAGCTCCAGGACCTGGACGGGGACGGGGGGCAGGAGGCCATTGCCTTTTTCCGGGTGAGCTCCGATGAGCGGCAGCTGAAAATCTGCATCTACCGCCAGCAGGAGGAGAACTATGAGCTTGCCGCCATGATTGAGAGCGCGGGCACCGCCATCAACGTGGTGGGTTATCAGGACCTGGACGGGGTGCCCGGGAAGGAAATCATTGTGGGCTGGCAGCAGAGCGACAAGCTGTATTCCCTGGCGGCCTACTCCATCCACAACGACCAGGTGCTGGAGCTGATGCGGACGGAATATACCGACTTCCAGGTGTGCGATTTGGATATGGACGGCATCAATGAAATTGTGGTCATCCATACCGGTACGGCGGAAAACGGGAACCGGGCGGAGCTGTACGACTACCGGGAAGGGGTGATGGAGCTGGACTCCGCCGCACCCCTGTCCCGCGGCATCACCGGCCTTTCGGAGGACGGCGTCCGGAGCGGCCTGCTCCAGGACGGGGTACCGGCGGTGTTTGTGGACAGCCTTTACGCCTCCACCGGCGGCTATTCGTCGGGGGACAGCCTTTTCGCCTTCAACAGCACGGTGCACAGTGAAGATGGAAATATTACCGATATTTTTGCCTGGAAGAACGGAAAGCTGCAAAACATCACCCTGAATTCCGTCACCGGGGAGAGCGACGGGACCATCCGCTGGTATACGGCGGTATCCGCCAAGGATATCAATAACGACGGCATTTTGGAGCTGCCGGACCCCTACGCGCTGACAGACCCCAACAGTCTGAGCATCGCGGTGAATTTCTGGGCCATCCGCTGGCTGCAATATGACAGCAGCGGAGAAGCCGAGCTGGTGTTTACCACCTACTATAACGAGCGGGACAAGTGGTATTTTATCCTGCCGGAGAGCTGGGAGGGGAAGATTACCGTCTCCCGGAACGATGTGGCCGGCGGGGAGCGGGCGGTGATTTTCTCCTACTGGGAGGAGGGCGGAGAAACCGATCCGCTGCCCTTCCTGGTGATTTATGCCCTCAGCGGGGACAACCGGTTCATGCGGGCCAATATGGCGGGCCGTTTCCGGCTGCTGCCTGACGACGCGGACAGCGATACCATCTACGCCGCCCGGCTGCTCCAGTGTGACTGGGACTGCGGCCTGGACGAGGAGGGTGTAAAGGCGAATTTTGCGCTGATTACCAACGAATGGTCCTACGAGACATAAGAAGGGGGAAGCGGACATGAAAAAGGTGCTCGTGCTGGAGGATGAGTCCAACATCCGCAGCTTTGTGGTCATCAATCTGAAGCGGGCCGGGTATGAGGCCATTGAGGCGGAGACCGGGGAGGAGGCCCTGGCCCAGCTCAAGCGCAATCCGGACATCAAGGTGGCGCTGCTGGACATCATGCTGCCGGACATGGACGGCTTTGAGGTGTGCCGCCGGATTCGGGCGGGGGACAACAAAATCGGCATCATCATGCTCACCGCCCGCACTCAGGAGATGGACAAGGTGACCGGGCTGATGACCGGCGCCGACGACTATGTGACCAAGCCCTTCTCTCCGGCGGAGCTGACCGCCCGGATTGACGCCCTCTACCGCCGCACCGGCGGCGGGGACCCGGTGGACTCCGGGGAAATCAGCCAGCCCCCCTTCCTGCTGAATACCCGCAACCGGACCCTGGAGAAGAACGGCCAGCGGGTGAAGCTGACTCAGGTGGAATACTCCATCATCAAGCTGTTCATGGACAATCCGGGCAAGGCTCTCTCCCGGGAGGAAATCCTGGATTCCGTGTGGGGCCGGGACTATTTCGGTGAGCTGAAGATTGTGGATGTGAACATCCGCCGCCTGCGCATCAAAATCGAGGATGACCCCACGAACCCCACGTTCATAACCACGGTGTGGGGATACGGATACAAGTGGGGCTTCTGAGGCACTCCCATGGAGCGTGCCCCGGAGGAGCGGCATACCCAAAGAGAGCCCAGCGAAGCGGGTCTCTTTGGGAGAGGAGGCGCAAGGGAGCGAATGAGGGACAGCCGGAAGGCTGTCCCGAAGAAAGCGGACTTTGCGCCGACGACGTGTGGGGATACGGATACAAGTGGGGCTTCTGAGCCGGCGGTTACTTATAGGAAACCCAGGTGGTGAGAAAAGAAGCTATGAAAAAGATTAAGGGCATCCGCGGCATCCGCAAGCGCTGGATGGTCAACTCCATCAGCGTGGTGCTGTTTATTGTCCTGCTGGCGGTGTCGGCCTTTTCCGCCGCCATGGGGAGCTACTATTACTCCACCCTCAGCGAGTCCCTGACCCAGAAGGCGGAGAACGCGGTACAGAGCTTCAGCTACTTTCTGTCGGAGGACAGCTATTATGAATATGCCCGCTCCCTGGTGGCGGGGGACCAGTCGGGGGACAAGCTGGAGGTGGAGTTTCTGGACGCCAGCGGACAAATCCGCTTTTCCAGCTCCGACCTGACGGCCTTCCGCACCCCCAACACGCCGGATATCGCGGAAGCCCTAAGCCTGGGCAAGACCAAGGTGTGGACCGGCTCCGATCCCAGCACCGGAGAGCACATCATGGCGGCCTCCAGCCCGCTGATTCTCAACGGGAAGGTGGTGGGCGCCATGCGCTATGTCACCTCCCTGCGTATTGTGGACCGGCAGATTATCCTCATTGTGGCCATGTCCCTGGGCATCGGCCTGGCCATTTTGGGCATGGTGTATTTTTCCAACCTCTATTTTGTCCGCTCCATTGTGGAGCCGGTGGCCAGCATCACAGAGACCGCCAAGCATATCGCCGCCGGCTCCTACGGCGTGCAGATTGAAAAGCGGTTTGACGACGAAATTGGCGACCTCACCGACGCCATCAACGACATGTCCCTGAAAATCAGCCAGAGCGAGAAGATGAAAAACGAGTTTATCTCCTCGGTGTCCCATGAGCTGCGCACCCCCCTCACCGCCATCAACGGCTGGGCGGAGACCATTATGAACGGAGAGGTGCGGGACAGCGGTGATGTGAAGAAGGGAATGGGGATCATCGTCTCCGAGGCCCGGCGGCTGACCAACATGGTGGAGGAGCTGCTGGAGTTTTCCCGCATCCAGGACGGCCGCTTCACCCTGTCGGTGGAGCCCATGGACATCAAGGCGGAGCTGGAGGACGCGGTGTACACCTACCGGGAGTTTTTCCGGCGGGAGGGCATTGAGTTGAACTACTTTGACTGCGAGGAGGAGTTCCCCCTCATCTCCGGCGACCCGGAGCGGCTGCGGCAGGTATTCTGCAACGTGCTGGACAACGCCGCCAAGCACGGCGGCTCCGGCAAGCGGATTGACACCTCTATCAACCGGGAGGAGGACCAGGTGGTGATTACCATCCGGGACTATGGCCCCGGCATCCCGGAGGAGGAGCTGCCCCACGTGAAGTATAAGTTCTATAAGGGCTCCTCCAAGGCCAGGGGCTCCGGTATCGGCCTGGCGGTGTGCGACGAGATTGTGGGCCGCCATGAGGGCACGCTGGACATCGGAAACGCGGAGGGGGGCGGCTGTATCGTCACCATCCGCCTGCCCATCCGCGCCCAGGCATAAATAGAACATAAGTTCTAAAAACACAACCCGCGCCCCTTGCAATCAGGGCGCGGGTTTGGTACAATATACAGGATATCTGATATTTCAACAGCAAGGAGAACAAAAACCGCATGTCGAATGAGACCAGGCGTGCCTGTGCCACGCCCTACAAGACCATGATTGGCGGCCAGGCCCTGATTGAGGGAATTATGATGCTGGGCCCGGAGAAAAAGGCTGTGGTGGTGCGCAAGCCGGACGGGACTCTGGAGGAGCAGGTGGAGGAGCGGGTGCTGATCAAGGACAAGCACCCCCTGCTGGGCCTCCCCCTCATCCGGGGGGTGTTCAATTTCTGCTCCTCCATGGCCAACGGGGTAAAGGCGCTGATGTACTCCGCTTCCTTCCTGCCGGAGGACGAGGAGGAGCCGGAGGAGCCCTCCAAATTCGAGCAGTGGCTGGACAAGCACCTGGGCAGCGAGAAGGCGGCCTCCGCGCTGGTCACCTTCGCGGTGGTGCTGGGGATGCTCTTCTCCGTGGCCCTGTTCATTCTGCTGCCCACCGCCCTGGTGGGGCTGTTCGGCAGGGCCGTACCCCTGGCCATGTGGGTGCGCAACCTGCTGGAGGGCGTGGTGCGTATTGTCATTTTCGTGGGCTATCTGATCTTCTGCTCCCGCACCAAGGACATCCACCGGGTGTTTCAATACCATGGGGCGGAGCACAAGACCATTTTCTGCTATGAGCACGGCTTGCCCCTGACGGTGGAAAACGTCCGGGCCCAGCCCCGCCACCATCCCCGGTGCGGCACCAGCTTTCTGTTTGTGGTGATTGTGGTGAGCATCCTGCTCTCCAGCGTGGTATTTACCTATGTGGCGGTGACCAATACCCTGATCCGGATGGGGCTGCACCTGCTGCTGCTGCCGGTCATCGTCAGCCTGACCTACGAATTCAACCGCCTGGTGGGGCGGTACGACAACTGGTTTACCCGCCTGATGACGGCCCCCGGCCTGTGGCTCCAGAACTGGACCACCTTTGAACCGGACGACGGCATGATTGAGGTGGGGATCCGGGCCTTTACCCTGGTACTGCCCCGGCAGGCGGGCGCGGACCAGTGGTAATGTGAGCGCAAGAGGAAGAGAGACTGACAACGGGAGTGTGGTTTCATGGCGACCACCTACAACAACCTCTGTCTGGACACCCGGCGCCGCCTGCGCCAGGCGGGGATAGAGGCCGCCCAGCTGGAGGCCAGGGAGCTGGTGTGCTGCGCCGCCGGCAAGAGCCGGGAGCAGTTTTACCGGGATATGGCCCTTTACGCCTCGGACCAGGTGGAGGAGAAGCTGAAAGAGCTGGTGGAGCGGCGTCTGGCGGGGGAACCGGTGGCCTACATCATCGGGGAGTGGGAGTTTTATGGCCTGCCCCTGGAGGTATCCCCCGACGTGCTGATTCCCCGGATGGACACCGAGGTGCTGGCCGAGCGGGCGATTCTGCTGGCCCGGGCCGCCGGGGAGGGGGCGCGGGTGCTGGATTTGTGCGCCGGCAGCGGCTGCGTGGGCCTGGCGGTGGCCGCCAACGTGCCCGGCTGCCGGGTGGTGCTGGCCGATGTGAGCGAGGCGGCCCTGAAAATCTGCAAGGCCAACATCCGCCGCTGCGAGCTGAACAGCCGGGTGACCTGTGTCCGGGCCGACGCCCTGGAGCCGCCTGCCGCCGCGCTGTGGGACTTTGATGTGATCGCCTGCAACCCGCCCTACATTCCCACCGGGGACATCGCCGGGCTGGATGTGAGCGTCCGGGACTATGAGCCACGCTCCGCCCTGGACGGCGGGGCCGACGGCCTGGATTTTTACCGGGCCATCGTCCGGCAGTGGGGGAAGGCCCTGCGCCTGGGGGGCACCCTGGCCTTTGAGGTGGGGCTGGGGCAGGCCCCCGACGTGGAGCAGCTGCTGGCCCTGAACGGCTTTACTCAAATCCAGACCGCCCAGGACACCCAGGGGATCTGGCGCGTGGTGGAGGGTATGATGAATGGATAAAGGCGGCCATTCCGCCTTTTGAGAGGAGAAAGCACAGTATGGCAGACAAAAAGAAATCCGTGGTGGAGAGCGCCGCTCCCGCCTCTGACAAGAAGAAGGCCCTGGAGACCGCCATGGCCCAGATTGAAAAGACCTATGGCAAGGGCTCCATCATGCGCCTGGGGGACAACGCCGGCATTGTGGTGGAGGCCATCCCCACCGGCTCCCTGTCCCTGGACCTGGCCCTGGGCATCGGCGGCGTGCCCAAGGGCCGCATCATCGAAATCTATGGCCCGGAATCCTCGGGCAAGACCACCCTGGCCCTCCACATTGTGGCCGAGGCCCAGAAGCGGGGGGGCGAGGTGGCCTTCATCGACGCCGAGCACGCCCTGGACCCTTATTACGCCCGGGCGCTGGGGGTGGACATTGACTCCATGCTCATCTCCCAGCCCGACACCGGTGAGCAGGGCCTGGAAATCTGCGAGGCCCTGGTCCGCTCCGGCGCCATTGACGTGGTGGTGGTGGACTCGGTGGCTGCCCTTACCCCCCGGGCGGAGATTGAGGGGGACATGGGGGACTCCCATGTGGGCCTGCTGGCCCGCCTGATGAGCCAGGCCCTGCGGAAGCTGGCGGGCTCCATTGCCAAGACCAACTGCGTGGTCATCTTCATCAACCAGCTGCGGGAAAAGGTGGGGGTCATGTACGGCAATCCGGAGGTCACCACCGGCGGCCGGGCCCTGAAGTTCTATGCCAGCGTGCGGATTGACGTGCGCCGGGTGGAGTCTCTGAAGAACGGCTCGGAGATCATCGGCAACCGCACCCGGGCCAAGGTGGTAAAGAACAAGGTGTCGCCCCCCTTCAAGGAGGCGGAGTTCGATATCATGTACGGCGAGGGCATCTCCAAGGTGGGCGAGATTCTGGATTTGGCCGCCAAGCTGGATTTGGTGCAGAAGTCGGGCTCCTGGTTTGCCATGGGGGAGACCCGCCTGGGCCAGGGCCGGGACGCCGCCAAGCAGTACCTGAAGGACAACCCGGAGGTGTGCGACCGGCTGGAGGCGGATATCCGCAAAAACGCCTATAAGCTGATGAGCAGCCAGGCCCGTGCCGCAGCCCGTGCCGCCGGCCGGGCGGTGGATATCTCCGCCGAGGACTTTGCGGATGCGGATCAGTAAGCTGCTTCCCTCCCAGCGGGGAGGGGGGCGCTGGCTCTGCCATATGGAGGATGGCGCCGTCCTGTCCGTCAGTGAGAACGAGGTGGCGGCCTTTGGCCTGTGCTCCGGCCTGGAGCTGACGGAGACGCAGCTGGACGGGGTGAAGCGGGCCGCCCGGGCCGCCCTGGTGCGGGAGAAGGCCATGGATCTGCTCACCGCCCGGCCCCTGTCCCGAAAGGAGCTGGTGGACAAGCTCACCGCCCGGCCCCGGGGGAAGGACAAGGCGCCCCTGGCCGACCGGGAGACCGCGGAAGCGGCGGCGGACCGGCTGGAGGAGCTGGGCTACCTCAATGACCAAAGCTATGCCCGGATGGTGGCGGAGCATTACGCCGCCAAGGGCTGCGGGCCCGCCCGCATCCGGGAGGAGTTCTACCGCCGGGGGGTGCCCCGGGACTTTTGGGAGGAGGCGCTGGAGGCGCTGACCGCCCCGGAGGAGGCCATTGACGCCTTCCTGCGGAAGAAGCTGCGGGGGGCGGACCTGACCGATCCCAAGATCTATCAACGCGCCGCCAATGCCCTGGCCCGCCGGGGGTTTCATTGGGAGGAGATCAAGGACGGCCTGCGCCGGTACGGCGGGGCCCTGGAGGAGGAAGACAGATGAATACCCGGGAAGCCTTGCTGACCCGCCGCAGCATCCGCCGCTATCAGAGCACCCCCATCCCGGAGGAGGATTTGCGGGAAATTCTGGAGGCGGGGCTGTACGCCCCCTCCGCCATCAATCTGCAGCACTGGTATTTTGTGGCGGTGCAGGACCCGGCCGCCATGGAGGAGGTGCGGGGGATCATGGGCGGGGTTGTGGAGAAGTTCACCCCCGTGCTGGAGCAGCGCTTTGCCCGCAATCCGGAGCAGATCGGCATCACCAACAGGTTCCTCTCCACCCTGGGCGGGGCGCCGGTGTGCGTGCTGGTGTTCCTGCTCAAGCCGGACTACCCCGACCGGGACGGCGCCATGCAGAGCGTGTCCGCCGCCATCGAAAATGTGCTGCTGGCCGCCTGGGACAAGGGCATCGGCTCCTGCTGGCTGTCCGCCCCCCAGCGGATGGGCTTCGGCCCGGTGCTTCAGGCCCGGTTCGCCCCCGACAAGGGGGAGTTTGTGGCGGCCATCACCCTGGGCTATCCGGACCAGCAGGGCAAGCTGCCTCCCCGTCGGGAGGGGCGCTACACCATTGTGTAAGGAGACAGTCTTTTGAAGGTTGCATTTATTTCCCTTGGCTGCGCCAAGAATCTGGTGAATACCGAGCAGATGATGGCCCTGGTGAAGGACGCCGGCCACACCGTGACTGGCGAGCCCGCCGGGGCGGATGTGGCGGTGCTCAACACCTGCGGCTTCATTGACTCCGCCAAAAGCGAGGCCATTCAGAACATCCTGGAGCTGGCCCAGCTGAAGGCGGAGGGCAGGCTGGGCAAGCTGCTGGTGGCGGGCTGTCTGTCCCAGCGCTATCAGGACGAGCTGACGAAGGAGCTGCCCGAGGTGGACGGCGTGCTGGGTACCGGCAGCTATACCGACATCGTCTCCGCCGTGGAGGAGGTGGCCGCCGGCGGCCATCCCCGCCGGTTCGGGGACATCAGCCGCACCTACGAGGACGGGGAGCGGATGGTGACCACGCCGTCCTACACCGCCTATCTGAAAATTGCGGAGGGCTGCGACAACCGCTGCGCCTTCTGCGTGATCCCCTATCTCCGGGGCCGTTACCGCAGCCGGACGATGGAGGCCCTGCTGGAGGAGGCCAGGGGTCTGGCGGAGCGCGGTGTGCAGGAGCTCATTGTCATCGCCCAGGACATCACCCGCTACGGCATGGATTTGTACCAAAAGCCCATGCTGCCGGAGCTGCTGCGGGAGCTGTGCAGGCTGCCCTTCCACTGGATTCGCCTGCACTATCTCTACCCCGATTTGCTCAGCGACGAGCTCATTGACGTGATTGCCCGGGAGCATAAAATCGTCAAGTATCTGGACATCCCCCTCCAGCATATCAATGACCGGATTCTCAAGGCCATGAACCGCCGCTCCACCGGGGCGGAAATCCGCGCCCTGCTGGAGAAGCTGCGGACCCGCATCCCCGGGGTGGTGGTGCGCACCTCCCTCATCTGCGGCCTGCCCGGCGAGGGGGAGGCGGAGTTCGAGGAGCTGTGCGCCTTCCTGCGGGAGGCCAGGCTGGAGCGGGCGGGGATTTTCCAGTTCTCCCCGGAGGAGGGCACCCCCGCCGCCGTCATGCCGGACCAGGTGGATTCCGACACGGCCGCCCGCCGGGTGGAGCGGCTGGTGGAACTGCAAAGCCGGGTGATGGACGCCTGGAACGAGGCCCGGCTGGGGGAGACCCTGGAGGTGCTCTGTGAAGGGTTTGACCCTGACATGGGCTGCTACACAGGGCGCAGCTACGCAGATTCCACGGATATTGACAACCATGTATACTTTACGGCCGCTGGGGTCCTTCCCGCAGGCACCTTTGTCAATGTGCGCATCACCGGGACGCAGGACGGCGACCTGATGGGAGAGATTGAGGAGTGACATGCCATGAATACCGCCAATAAGCTGACTATGCTGCGGGTGTTTCTTATCCCCGTGTTTCTGGTGGTGCTCTATCTGGAGTTCCCCTTCCACATGGTCTACGCGCTGGTCATTTTTATACTGGCCAGCGTTACCGACTTTGTGGACGGCTACATTGCCCGGCACTACAACCTGGTGACGGATTTTGGAAAGTTCATGGACCCGCTGGCGGACAAGATGCTGGTGATGGCCGCCCTGCTGTGGTTTGTGGAAGTTGGCCGCTTCCCGGCCTGGGCCCTGCTCATCGTGGTGGTCCGGGAGTTCGCGGTCACCGGCCTGCGGCTCATTGCCGTGGAGGGGGGGCGTGTCATTGCCGCCGCCTGGTCCGGAAAGGTGAAAACCGCCTCCACCATGGTGTGTATCTGCCTGATGCTGGTGATGGTCCATCCCGTGCTGGACGGGGTGTGCCTGGTCCTCATCGTGGCCACCACCCTCTACTCCGGCCTGGAGTACTTTGTGAAGAACAAGGACGTGATTGACTGGAGCAAGGTGTAGCTTGACACCTTTCGGGGAAGATGGTAATATACTAAAGCAGTTGAATAGCGCGAGGAACGGGAAGAGTACCCAGTAAGTACCCGCCAGAGAGGGAGCGTCACCGGCTGAGAACGGTCCCAGGGGGTAGCTGGAGAAGGTGCGCCCGGGAGCGTGGGGGATGTGGAAGCCCTCCGGTCGGCGCCGTTATCCGCCATTGAGTGAGAAATGAGAGTGGAACCGCGAGCAATCGCCTCTTATGCGTGACGCATAGGAGGCGATTTTCTGTTTGGAGGTGTTTCTTTGAGCCGACTTGGCGAGACATTGCGGGCCTACCAGGCCCGGGACCCGGCGGCCCGGAGCCGGCTGGAAATATTTCTGCTCTATCCCGGCGTCCACGCCGTTTTGTACCACCGGGTGGCCCACTTCCTGTACCGGCACAGGCTGAAATTCCTGGCCCGGCTGGTGAGCCAGTGGAGCCGGTGCTGGACGGGGATTGAAATCCACCCCGGGGCCAAAATCGGCCGCCGGCTGGTCATTGACCACGGCATGGGCATTGTCATCGGCGAGACGGCGGAGATTGGGGACGACTGCCTGCTCTACCACGGGGTCACCCTGGGGGGCACCGGTAAGGACCAGGGCAAGCGCCACCCCACCCTGGGGAACAATGTGATGGTGTCCGCCGGGGCCAAGGTGCTGGGCCCCTTCACCGTGGGGGACAATTCCCGCATCGCGGCTAACGCCGTGGTACTGCGGGAGGTGCCCCCCGATGCCACCGCCGTGGGCGTGCCCGCCCGGGTGGTGCGCATCGCCGGGGAGAAGGTGGACTACACCAGCCAGGTGGACCAGATCCACGTCACCGACCCGGTACAGAAGGAATTGCAGGCCATCAGCTCCCGGCTGGAGTGGCTGGAAAAGCTGATGGACCAGAGCATGGAAGACCAAAATCAGTAAAAGGAGTTCGACGAGATGAAGCTATACAATTCCGCCAGCCACAAGAAGGAGGACTTTGTTCCCCACACCCCGGGCAAGGTGGCCATGTACACCTGCGGCCCCACGGTGTATCACTTTGCCCACATCGGCAACCTGCGCAGCTATATCATGGAGGACGTGCTGGAGAAGTTCCTCCGCTACGACGGCTATGAGGTCAACCGGGTGATGAACATCACCGACGTGGGCCACCTGGCCTCCGACGCGGACACCGGCGAGGACAAGATGGTGAAGGGGGCCAAGCGGGAGCACAAGAGCGTGCTGGAGATCGCCCAGTTCTATACCGACGCCTTCTTTGCCGACTGTAAGAAGCTGAACATCAAATATCCCGATGTGGTGCAGCCCGCCACCGGCATGATCGACTCCTATATCCAGGTCATCACCAAGCTGATGGATACCGGCTACGCCTACTTTGCCGGGGGTAACGTGTACTTTGACACCTCCAAGCTGAAGCAGTACTACGTGTTCAACGACCACGACGAGGAGGATCTGGCCGTGGGCGTCCGGGAGGGCGTGGAGGAGGATTTGAACAAGCGCAACAAGAACGACTTTGTGCTGTGGTTCACCAAGTCCAAGTTTGAGGACCAGGCCCTGAAGTGGGACTCCCCCTGGGGCGTGGGCTACCCCGGCTGGCATATCGAGTGCTCCTGCATCTCCATGAAGTACAACGGGGAGTACCTGGACATCCACTGCGGCGGCATTGACAACGCCTTCCCCCACCACACCAACGAGATCGCCCAGTCCGAGGCCTACCTGGGCCATC
>CALWOL010000058.1 GCA_944383135.1 uncultured Flavonifractor sp. | reverse complement strand
AGACCCTGGGCATCAAGGCCTATGATATCTACGGCCTCACCGAGCTGTCCGGGCCCGGCGTGTCCTACGAGTGCTCCGCCCAGACCGGTATGCACATCAACGAGGACCACTTCATCGCCGAGATCATTGACCCGGAGACCGGAGAGGTCCTCCCCGAGGGCTCCAAGGGCGAGCTGGTGTTCACCTCCATCACCAAGGAGGCCTTCCCCCTGCTGCGCTACCGCACCCGGGACATCTGCGTGCTCCGCCACGAGGACTGCCCCTGCGGACGCACCCACATCAAGATGAGCAAGCCCATGGGCCGCAGCGACGACATGCTCATCATCAAGGGCGTCAACGTGTTCCCGTCCCAGATCGAGACCGTCCTCATGGGCCAGAGCTTCGCTCCCAACTATCAGATTATCGTGGACCGGGTGAACAATACCGACACCATGGAGGTCCTGGTGGAGATGACCCCCGAGATGTTCTCCGACCAGCTCAGCCAGGTGGCCGAGAAGGAGAAGCAGGTGGTGGCCGCCCTCAAGGCCATGCTGGGCATTTACGCCAAGGTGCGCCTGGTGGCGCCCAAGTCCATCCAGCGCTCCGAGGGCAAGGCGGTCCGCGTCATCGACAAGCGGAAGATTTAAGGGAGGAGCGAGAATATGACCATCCAACAGATTTCCGTCTTTCTGGAGAACCGGGCGGGACAGCTGGCGGAGATTACCGCCATCCTGGCCGACAGCCAAATCAATATGCGGGCCATTCACATCGCCGAGACCAGCGATTACGGCGTGCTGCGCATGATTGTGGACAGGCCCCAGCGGGCGGCCTCCCTGCTGCTGGAGCACGGCTTTGTCCTGTCCATGACCCCGGTGCTGGCGGTGACGGTGCCCGACGAGCCCGGCGCCCTGGGGAAAATCCTCACCCTGCTGGCCAGGGAGAATATGGACATCGAGTATGTCTATTCCGTGTTCGGCCAGGTGAAGGACCGGGCCTGCATGATTTTCCGGGTGACCGACCTGGAGCGGCTGGCCAACCTGCTGAAGGACAACGGGATGCCCCCCGCCCTCCACGGCGAGCTGGGCATTGAGAACGAATAGAAAGGAAGAGACCGCGATGCAGCCCATGAGCAGCAAGACCCAATTCTTTACCGATTCCGTCATCCGCCGGATGACCCGCATCGCCATCGCCAACGACGCCATCAATCTGGCCCAGGGCTTCCCAGACTTTGACCCGCCCCAGGCCCTGCTGGACCGGCTGGCGGAGGTGGCCCACCTGGGTCCCCACCAGTACCCCATCACCATGGGCGCCCCCAACTTCCGCCGGGCCCTGGCCAAGAAGTGCAAGCGCTTCATGGGGCGGGATCTGGACCCGGAGACCGAGATGGTGGTGGCCATCGGCTCCACCGAGGCCATGGTGGACTCCATCTTTGCCCTCACCAACCCCGGGGACAAGGTGGTGCTGTTCTCCCCCTATTTTGAGAACTACCACGCCCAGATCCTCTTTGCCGACTGCCAGCCCATTTACGTGCCCCTGGTGCCGCCCCAGTTCCACTTTGACCCCAATGTGCTGGAGGACGCCTTCAAGCAGCACCCCAAGGCCATTCTCATCTGCAACCCCTCCAACCCCAGCGGCAAGGTATTCACCGAGGAGGAGCTGAAGCTCATCGCCCAGCTGTGCGTCAAGTACGACGTGTACGCCATTATGGACGAGGTGTACGAGCACATTGTCTACGCCCCCCACAAGCACCTCTACATGTGCAACATGCCCGGCATGTGGGAGCGCACCATCTCCTGCTCCTCCCTGTCCAAGACCTACTCCATCACCGGCTGGCGGCTGGGCTATGCCATCGCCCCCAAGCCCATCATGGACAAAATCAAGCAGTACCACGACTTCAACGCCGTGGGCGCCCCCTCCCCCCTGATGGAGGCCGCCGTGGTGGGCCTGGAGATGCCGGACAGCTACTATGAGGAATTCGGGGCCCACTACGCCCACATGAAGCAGCTGTTTACCGACGGCCTGCGGAACATCGGCATCCCCTTCACCGATCCCCAGGGCACCTACTTCGTGCTGGCGGACATCGCCCCCTACCTGAAAAAGGGTCAGACCGACGTGGAATTCTGCGAGGAGATGACCCAAAAGGTGGGGGTGGCCGTGGTGCCCGGCACCTCCTTCTTCCAGGAGGATGTGCGCAGCATTGTGCGCATGCACTTTGCCAAGAAGGACGAGACTCTGCTGGCCGCCCTGGACCGGCTGAGCCACATCAAGGAGAAAATGGCCTGAGCGCCGGGAAAGAATAGAAGGGAAGGAAGTCACATGAACCTTGCCATTACCGATTTGCTGGATTTGTCCCACACCCTGGCGACGGAGTACCTCAGGCAGTTCCAGTATCCCTGGCAGGCCCTGGACGGCATCAAGGAGCTGATTCTGAGCCTGGGCGCGGGACTGTCCCCGGAGGAGTATGACCAGCCCCAGGAGCACGTCTGGGTCCACAAGACCGCCAAGGTGGCCCCCACGGCCTACCTGGGGGCGCCCTGCATCATCGGGCCGGACACCGAGGTGCGCCACTGTGCCTTCATCCGGGGCTCCGCCCTGGTGGGAGCGGGCTGCGTGGTGGGCAACTCGGTGGAGCTGAAAAACGTGATTCTCTTTGACAACGTACAGACCCCCCACTACAACTACGTGGGCGACTCCATCCTGGGCTATAAGAGCCACATGGGAGCGGGCTCCATCACCTCCAACGTGAAGTCGGACAAGACCCTGGTGGTGGTGAAGGGGGAGGAGGAGATCCCCACCGGCCGGAAGAAGATGGGCGCCATCCTGGGAGATTTTGTGGAAGTGGGCTGCAATTCCGTGCTCAACCCCGGCACGGTCATCGGCCGGCACAGCAGCGTGTATCCCACCTCCTGCGTCCGGGGCGTGGTGCCGGAAAACTGCATCTATAAGGACCAGAGCCGCATCGTGCCCAGGAAGGGCTGAGACCGGCCGGATGCCTTTGCACAGAAACAGGCTGACCCCGCTGCACACGCAGCGGGGTCAGCTTTTTCCCGGGGGAGGGATTACTCCAGCGGATAGACCTGAGGGCCGTCCGCAGGCGGGGGAACAGCGGTGCCGTTGACCAGCGCGGCCAGATCGGAGGGGTCCACCCCCCTCACGCTCCAGGTCACCGCCAGGGTGGAACCGTCCACCTGGGGATAGTGGATGGTGAAGGCGTCATACCGCCAGCCGGGGGTGTCCCCCCGGTCGTAGTCTGTAAAATAGTCCACATAGTACCCATATTCCTCCAGGGCGGCAGCGGTGACCTCCTCCGGCTGAAAGTCGGGGGCCAGGAGGCTGGCGGAGGCGGGGAAGCGGGTGACGCCGATGGAGATGGAGTCGTTGCCCCGGGTAAACAGGATGGAGAGAGTCTCCTGTGCTCCGCTCCGGGTCCGGCCGGCATGCGCGAAGGAGAAGCCGGAGGGCAGGGTGTCCGGGTCGGGGAAGAAGACGGACATATCCTCCTCATAGGCCTCCTCCTGGGTCAGCTCCCGGCTGTTGGAGATGACGGCGGTGCCCAAATCCAGAAACCCCTCCCCGCCGGTGCGGGAGACCAGATGCTCGGTGGTGAAGCCGTCGTATCCATACTGGGCCAGCACATTGGCCAGCAGGTTGGCGGGGCCGGAATCAGAGCCGGTGACGGTGAAGCTCACCCCCAGGTCATCATACTGGAAGTCCACATGGCAGGTGTATTCGTCCAGACCGTCCCCGTCGGAGTCATAGCAGGTGGACCAGCTGGTGACCGCCAGGCCCTTGACGTCCTCGGTGACGGCGTCAGTGTAGCTGGTGCTCATCAGGGGATACTGCCCCGGCCACAGGACCAGGGTGAAGGTGGTGTCCTCACACACGCCCTGGATGGCGGCCTTCCAGACGGAGCCGTCCTCCAGGTAGATGACCTGGCCGTCCAGGCTGAAGCCGCTCCAGCACAGAACCCAGGGCACCTCGTCCTCCCCGCCCAGGGCGGTGATGATGTCCTGGCCGGTCATCTGCTCCGTAAACCAGCCCTCCGGCGGGCCGTAGTCGATCAGCATGACCCCCGAATTGGTGCAGTCGGGGAAGGCCAGGCCGGTGACGTTGAAAAAGCCGTGGGGCTGGCCCTGGAAGGGGTCTTCCACCACCAGGGTGTGCTCCGTGCCCGGCTCCGGCGGAAGGCTCTCCTCGGTGGCCGGGGTGGCGGCCGTCCCGGCGGTGGGGGAGACCTCCTGGACCGGCACGTTTCCCCAGGGCTGCCACAGGCCCACCACCGCCAGCAGGCAGCAGGCGGCGGCCAGCCCCAGGGCGGGGACGTACCGGCCTTTCCGGCGGCGGGGGTGTTTCCCGGCCAGCAGCGCCTCGTGGAGACCGGCGGGGACGGTGATGCGGTCCATATAAGTGCGATAGCGGTTCATTCCCATTCTCCTTTCAGCAGCTGGCGCAGCCTGTCCCTGGCCCGGGCCAGCCGGGAGCGGACGGTGCCCTCCCGCCAGCCGGTCATGGCGGCAATCTCGGCGGTCTGATAGCCCTCGTAATAGTAGAGGTGAAGCACCGTCCGGTCCTTGGGGGGCAGGGACTGGATGACCTCCAGCAGGACCTGCTCCTCCGGGTTGGCGGCGGGATAGCTGTCCAGCAGGGGGACGGTGCGCCGGCGCCAGGGGGCGCGCAGGCGGCTTTTGCAGCTGTTGACGGTGACCTTCAGCAGCCAGGCCCGCTCATGGGCGGGGCTCTCCAGAACCGGGGCCTTTTCCCACAGGCGCAGGAAGGTGTCCTGTACCACGTCCTCCGCCTCCTGGGGGTCCCCCAGCATGGCCAGGGCGGCGCGGTACAGGGTATTTTCGTAGGCGCGGATTTGCTCCTCCAACCAGTTGGACTCCGTCATCTTCCTCCCTCCTTCACCCTTAATACGCCTGAACAGGTCCAAATGCTCCGCCGGTGCGGAAAAAAACAGGAAGATTGCCACGCGGCCCCGAGCGTGATACAATGAGGCCATTGACGAAAGGAGATGCGTGCCATGAGCGTACAGGCACTGATGGAATTTATAGAGAACAGCCCCAGCCCCTACCACGCCGCGGCCCGGGCCGCGGCGCTGCTGGAGGAGGCGGGCTTCCTCCGCCTGGAGGAGGGGAAGCGGTGGGAGCTGGCTCCGGGCCGGGGATATTATGTCACCCGGAACCAGAGCAGCCTCATCGCCTTCCGCCTGCCCCGGGAAAAGCCGGAGGGCTGGCGGCTCACCGCCGCCCACAGCGATTTCCCCACCTTCGCGGTGAAGAACGACGCCCTGGAAGGGGACAAGGCCTACCTGCGCCTGGCGGTGGAGGGCTACGGCGGAATGAACTGCGCCTCCTGGCTGGACCGGCCCCTCACCGTGGCGGGCCGGGTGCTGGTGGAGACCGGATCCGGGGCGGAGAGCCGGCTGGTGTATCTGGACCGGGATTTGCTCACCATCCCCAGCCTGGCCATCCACATGCAGCGGGATGTGAACAAGGGCCACGAGTACAACCCCCAGCGGGACATGCAGCCCCTGTACGGTCTGACGGGGAGCCGCACCCTCACCAGTCTGCTGGCGGAGGAGCTGGGAGTGGAGCAGGGGGCTATCCTGGCCTGGGATTTGGTGCTCTGCCCCCGGCAGAAGCCGGTGCTGCTGGGAGCGGAGGGGGAGCTGTTCCAGGCGCCCCGCATCGACGATCTGGGCTGCGCCTGGGCCTGCCTGGAGGGGCTGCGCTCCGCCGGAGTCCAGGAAAAGCTGGGACAGATCTACTGCCTCTTCGACAACGAGGAGGTGGGCAGCGGAACCCGGCAGGGGGCCCTGAGCACCTTTCTCCCCGACGTGCTGGAGCGGATTGCCTGCTGCCTGGGGATGGATGAGCAGGCGCGGCGGATGGCCCTGGCGGGGAGCCTGCTCCTCAGCGCCGACAACGGCCACGCCGTCCACCCCAACTTTACCGAAAAGGCCGATCCGGCCAACAGGGTCTATCCCAACGGAGGGGTGGTGGTGAAATACTCCGCCAATCAGAAGTATACCACAAACGCCCTCACCGCGGGACTCTTCAAGGCCATCTGCCAAAAAGCCGGGGTGCCGGTGCAAATCTTCGCCAACCGGGCGGACGAGCCCGGCGGCTCCACCCTGGGCAACCTGCTGGGCCAGCAGGTGAGCATCCCCATGGTGGACATCGGCATGGCCCAGCTGGCCATGCATGCCGCCGTGGAGACTGCCGGCAGCGCGGATGGGGACTATCTGGCGGCGGCCTGCGCCGCCTTCTACGAGAGCGGGCTGACGGTGGAGGGGGACGGCAGGTATGCCTTTTGACCCAGCCCAGCCGTCCGCTATTGAAAAAAGGGGTATTTTGTGATATTTTAATAAGTCAGAGCAACGAACGGGAAGGGAGCCGGAGCATGGGAAGGACAGGGAGTAGACGGGTGATGGCCGGGGCGCTGGCCATTCTGCTGGCGCTGAGCGGCGCCGGCTGCCGCCGGACGGGGGAGACCCCCGGCGGCGCGCCGGAGGAGCTGGCCTTTTCCCGGCAGACGGATTTGACCGCCGGGGTGCTCCATGCCGGCGGCTCCGGCGGCTGGGAGGACACCCTGAGCCAGCTGGAGGCCAGCTCCCTGGCCAACCTGACCGCCATGGAGGGCGAAACGGCGGCGGAGCTGGCGGAGTGCGATTTGCTGGTGGCCGACGCCTCCCTGCTGGAGGAAGGGGACTGGACGGAGACCAGGCAGGCGCTGATGGACTATGTGGAGAACGGCGGTCTGCTGGTGCTGGACAACGCCTTCTGGGACCGGTTCCCGGCGGAATTCCTGGGCATCTCCGGAGGCAGCGCCCTGGCGGGCCTGCCGACAGAGCTGACCTGGCCGGAGGTGGAGGCCAACCTGGCGGAATTCCAGCAGCTGCTGAAGGATTTTTCCGCCCTCTACCCCAGCTATTACAACGCCGAGACCCTGGCGGCCAGGGACTACGGCTGGGGCTTCACCCCCACCACCGCCCAAGCCATCGCCCGGCAGGGGGAGCTGGCCCTCTACACCCTCAACGACGTGGGGGAGGGGCAGGTACTCCTCACCAACCCCATGCTGCCCAACGGCTACTCCATCACCTCCCCCAGCCTGACGGCCAGCGGGGCGGAGCAGGAGCCTTTTGCCAACACCACCAGCAGCGCCAACCGGCTGTTTTACGGCAAGCTGCTGGCCTGGCGCTCCATGGAGGAATACGGCTATGCCCTGGAGCGGGTATACGGCCCCTTCGCCACCAACCCCGCCGCCTGGGAGCTCCACTATGAGGAGATTACCGCCATCCGGGAGGGCTCGGCCTATCAGTTCGCCCAGCTGGCGGAGGAGGCGGGGCAGATTCCCTCCTTTACCCTGGTGCGGGACGCCTATTGGTGGCTGCTGCGGGCAGAGAGCGTCACCTACCTGGTGAACCAGAGCCAGACGGGACTGGACTATGATTTGGACGAGTATGAGGGCATCTACTCCTCCGGCACCCATGTGGTGTGCGGCGGCGACTGGCTCAGCCAGGTGTGGGTGGAGAACACCATCAGCTACTTCAGCGACACCGGCGGCTACACCCAGCGGGCCTACCCCACCATGGGCGACGTGGATGGGGATGGGGCCGACGAGCTGCTGTGCGGCAGCGCCGACGGACGGTTCTACTGCTATGAGCTGCTGGACAACGACACCCGCTTTACCGTGGCGGAGCCGGTCTTTCTCACCGATGAGGCGGGGGAGCCCCTGACGGTGTCCGGCGGATGCTCCGCCCCCGCCATCCTGGACGTGGACGGGGACGGCATCCCCGATGTGGTCACCGGGACCGGGGACGGAGGCCTCTGCTGGCTGCGGGGGTTGGGCGGCCTTGCCTTTGAAGCGCCCCGGACGCTGCTGGAGCCGGGCATGGGCCAGGTGCAGATTTTCCCGGAGGCCGCCGACATGGACGGGGACGGGATTGCCGACCTGCTGGTGGGCTCCGCCGGAGGCGGGCTGGCCCTCTACAAAGGGAAGGCCGGCGGCGGGTTTGGGGAGAAACAGCCCATTGCCATTCCGGAGGAGCTGACCGACTGGGCGGCCCCCTGCGCCGTGGATCTGAACGGGGACGGCACCCTGGACATCGCCCTGGGCACCTTCCACGGCTATGTGGCCCGGCTGGAGCGCCGGGGGAGCGGCTACGCCTTTACCGGCTATTTCCAGGGGGATGAGGAAAACTACAAGGGCAATACCAATCTGAAATTCGGCAACAACTGCAAGCCGGTGTTTTACGATGTGAACGGCGACGGCGCCCTGGATTTGATCTGCGGCCAGCTGGAGTACGGCCTGCCCTGTCCCATCGACTCGGAGTACTTCCCCTTCCGGGAGCAGCTCCAGGAGCAGGTGGACTGGATGCGGGAGAAGAACTACTACCTGGGGCCCCACGCCCTCACCCACTGGTACGCCTCGGAGGACTACGAGCAGCGGGAATTCGCCCGGCACATGGAGGCCCTGGCCTCCTACGGGGTGGATTTGAGTCGGGTGGGCACCAACCAGCACACCTGGCACACCAGCGTGTACGGCCCCGCCCAGACCTTCCTGGCCCAGTATGACAACGGAATGCTGTGGAATTCCGGCGCCGAGATGCCCTGCTCCGCCGCCACCCCCCAGACGGCGGCGGAAAACGTGCTCTCCCTGCCCTTCTTCCTGGAGGAGGACGGGACGCCCACCATGCTGATGCTCAACGCCTCCACCCTGTTTTACAAGGGGGAGGACTGGCAGAGCATCACCGCCCGGTACGGTACGCCGGTGCTGCTCTACTACCACTGCGACTGGATTTACAAGGACGATACCGAGGCCAGAAAAGTGATTGAGACCATGTCCCACTTCCTGGATACCTACGGCTACACCTGCATCCGGGAGGACCAGCTGGCCTACGCCTCCGCCGCCGCCCTGAACACGGCGGTGACCGCGGCGGCGGACGGACAGAGCGGGGCCATCCGCCTGTCCGCTTCCCCCCTGGACACCGGCCTGGCCATGTATGATGAGAACTACCAGAACGCCGTGGGGGTAAAGCTCACCTTCGGGGCGGGACATGACGCCGGCGCTTACACCACCGATGCCTCGGTGTGGCGGCAGGAGGGCAACAGCCTCTACCTCTCCCTGGACAAGGAGACCACCGTCTGGAAGGGCGCCCGGGAGGGCACCTGCCTGCGGCAGGTCAATCTCCCCGCCGCCCTGAGCTGGGAGGGAGACACCCTGACCATCGACTTTGCCCAGGGCGGCCTGATGGAGGTGGAGGTGGAGGGCAGCGTGTCCACTCCGTCCCAGGGCTGGACCATGAACCGGGAGGGAGAGCGGACCACCTTTACCAAATGGGGAGACCCGGACACCCTGGTGCTCCATTTCTGGGAATAAAACTGCGCAGATAGAAGGTATGAGACAATGAGCAATTCTGCCATCCGCCTGCTGGAGCGAGCGGCAAGCCGCTGGCCAGAGCGGATTTATGTGGAGGAAGAGGAGGGCAGCCTCACCTACGCCGCCATGCTGGAGCGGGCCCGGGCCATCGGCACCGCCCTGCTGGGAGACCGGCGGCCGGTGGTGGTCTACCTGCCCAAGAGCATTGACGCCCTGGCGGTATTTTTCGGGGCCATGTGCGCCGGGCGGCCCTACGCCCCGGTGGACGCCCACATCCCCGTGGCCCGGCTGGAGAAGATTGTGGAGAGCCTCCGCCCGGCCTATGTGGTGACCAATGAGGCCCTGCTGCCCGGGCTGGCGGGGGCGGCGCTGGGGGAGACAAAGCCGGTGCTGCTCTCCCAGCTGGAGGAGACGGAGACGGACGAGGGGGCGGTGGAGGCCGCCATCTCCGCTGTCATTGACACCGACCCCATCTATGTGATGTACACCTCCGGCTCCACCGGTACCCCCAAGGGGGTGACCATCCCCCATCGGGGCATCCTGGACTACGCCGATTGGGTGGTGAACACCTTCGCCTTTGACGAGAGTACCGTCATGGCAAACCAGGCTCCCTTCTACTTCGACAACTCCACCTTCGATATCTACGGCACCCTGCGGTGCGGCGGCAAGCTGCTGCTCACCCCGGAGACCCTGTTCCTGTTCCCCCTCAAGCTGCCGGAATATCTGGAGGAGCACCAGGTCACCTCCATCTTCTGGGTGCCTACGGTGATGATCAACGTGGCCAACGCCGGGGCCCTGGAGGGCCACCCCCTGCCCCAGCTGAAAAACGTGGCCTTCTGCGGGGAGGTCATGCCC
>CALWOL010000057.1 GCA_944383135.1 uncultured Flavonifractor sp. | reverse complement strand
GGAACAGAAGAATAAGCAATATGAAATTATAGATGTGGCAAAAAACCGAACCCTTTGCGCTCCCAGCTGAGCTATAGGCCCAAATCAACAGTTCCAAAAGCGGAACAGAAGAATAAAGCAATATGAAATTGTAGATGTGGCAGAAAACCGAACCCTTTGCGCTCCCAGCTGAGCTATAGGCCCAAATCAACAGTTCCAAAAGGGGAACAGAAGAATAAAGCAATATGAAATTATAGATGAGGCAGAAAACCGAACCCTTTGCGCTCCCAGCTGAGCTAACCGCCCAAATCGGCCATTTTTCAATCAAAAAAGTTGCAAAAAACGGATTTTTGAGATATTTAATTTTGAGGGGATAGTCCGAAAAACCGAACAGAAAATTGGAAGGAAAAATCGGACAGGTGATGGAAGTCCATACGGATGCGAACCGTGCGCTCATCCCAGCTGAGCTACGGGCCCAAATCAACAGTTCCAAAAGCGGAACAGAAGAAAGAACATAAAGTTATAAGTGTGGCAGAAAACCGAACCCTTTGCGCTTCCGAACAAGCAATACCCCAAAGCTGTTGAAGCAGATATAAGCGTCAGCACCAAGTTATTATAGCATAATTTGCTCGGTTGTAAAGCCCCTTTTTAAAAAAGATAAAAGCGATATTGATAAATTGGGAAAAATGATGTATGATATCAAAGACAGCCTTCCGAAGGACTGCACCGGTGTGTCCGGTCCACGGCAAGGCCGCACTAGTCGGGGAGTTAGCGGTGCCCTGTAGCCTGCAACCCGCTACAGCAGGGATGAATCCCGGCCCCCGGAACAGCGCTGTGTTGTCTGACCCTGGTAAGCAGTGATGATGGATCGGTCCCGCGCAAGGCCGCCCCGTGAACCGTGTCAGGCGGGGAACCGAGCAGCACTAAGCGGACCGCGATCTGTGCCGCGGGGTACCCGCTCCTGAGCCGGCTGCCGGGGTAACGGATATAGCGATGTTTCCAAAGGCCGGTGTGCGGTCTTGCCATGTACCGGACGAGAAGAGGAGGCGGGGCGAAGCGACGCGGCTTTCCGCATCCTCCGCCCCGCTCTTTTTTCTGCATTTTCCGCAAGGTATCAGGTATGAGGTGACGAAATTTGTATCAGGCATTATATCGAAAGTGGCGTCCCAACACCTTTGACGATGTGGTGGGTCAGGCCCACATCACGGAGACCTTGAAGCGGCAGGTGAGTACAGGCCGGCTGTCCCACGCCTATCTGTTTACCGGCACCCGGGGTACCGGCAAGACCACCTGTGCCAAGCTGCTGGCCCGGGCGGTGAACTGTGAGCATCCGGTAAACGGCAACCCATGCAACCACTGTCCTGCCTGCCTGGGCATTGAAAACGGCTCCATTCTGGATGTGCTGGAGCTGGATGCTGCCTCCAACAACGGTGTGGACCAGGTCCGTGCCCTGCGGGATGAGGCGGTATATACCCCTGCTGCCGTCCGTAAACGGGTGTACATTGTGGATGAGGTACACATGCTCTCCACTGCGGCCTTCAACGCGCTGCTGAAAATCCTGGAAGAGCCGCCTGCCCACCTGATGTTTATTCTGGCAACCACGGAGCTGCATAAGGTACCGGCCACCATTAAGTCCCGGTGCCAGCAGTTTTCTTTTAAACGGATTCTGCCCGGGGATATTGCCGCCCGTCTGGCCTATGTGGCCAGGGAGGAGGGGCTGGAACTGAGAGGGGAGGGGGCCGCCCTGCTGGCCAGGCTGGCCGACGGCGGCCTGCGGGCTGCCCTGTCTCTGCTGGACCAGTGTGCGGTGACGGACCGCCCCATTGGCGAGCAGGAGGTATTGGACGCCCTGGGCCTGGCGGGCAACATTGAGACCGCGGCGCTGATGGAGCGGATTGGAGAGGGCGATACCGCCGGCACGCTGGAGACCCTGGGGCGCCTTTATGGCGCGGGGAAGGAGATCGGCAGCCTGCTGGGTGAGCTGGCGGCCCTAACCCGGGATTTGCTGGTACGCAAGACAGCGCCTCAGGGAGGAGCCGCGCTGCTGACCGGCGGCTATGATGAGAATACCATGCGCAGGCTGTCCAACGTCTTTCAGACCGCGCGGCTGGTACAGGTGCTGGGTCTGCTCCAGTCCACCCTTGCGGATTTACCCCGCAGTTCCAACCGGCGGACAGATGCCGAACTCTGCCTCATCCGCCTGTGCCAGCCGGCGCTGGATGAGAGCTTGACCGGCCTGAACGTACGGCTGAGTCGGGTGGAGGAGCTTTTGGCGGGCGGCGTGCCCACCACCTGCACGGTGCCTGCCGGGCCGCTGAAGCGGAGTACGCCGGAGCAGCGGGCGGAGGAGCAGAGCTCCGTTGTTGAGGGACCGGCGGATCTTCCGCCCTGGGAGGAAGAGCGGCCTCCGCTGCCAGAGGAACCCCCTGCTGACCGGGAAGATCCCATCCCTCCGCCGGAGGTGGGGGAGGAGGAGCGTCCATCTCAGCCCGTTGACAGCAGGCGGGAGACGGGGGGTGCGGACCTCTGGCCGGGACTGGTGGTGCTGCTCAGGGGAAAATTCCCGGCGGTGTACCCCTTCCTGAGCAATCCGGCGGCGGTACAGGGTGTACTGGAGGGCGGTGTCCTTACGCTGTGGGTGGACAATGAGTTTACCAAAAGCATGGTGGGTGGTGCCCATATTTTGGAGGAACTGGCCCGGCTGGCAGGGGAGCAAACCGGAGGTTCTGTGCGCTGCACGGTAAAGGTGGGCAAGGCGCCGGAACGGCTTGGCGGAACGCCGGCGGCGGAGCATGACAACCTGGATGATTTGCTGGCCCTGGGCCAGCAGTTTGATAACATTATCATTGAAGAGTAAAAGGAGTTGCGACCTATGGCGAAGGGATTCAACAGCCGTGGCATGGGCGGCTTCGGCGGCGGCATGAACATGAACATGATGAAGCAGGTCCAGAAGATGCAGCAGGACATGATGAAAATGCAGCAGGAGCTGGAGACCAAGACCTATACCGCCTCTGCCGGCGGCGGCGCGGTATCCGTTACCGTAACCGGCAAGCGGGTGGTGGAGAGCGTCACCATCGACCCGGACGCTGTGGATGCCGAGGACGTGGAGATGCTCCAGGACATGATTGTAGCGGCGGTGAATGAGGCGCTGCGGGCGGCGGAGAGCGATTCCACCTCCTCCATGCAGCAGCTGACCGGCGGCCTGGGGCTTCCTTTCTGAGCTTGCAGGGGCAGCCTACCGGGGCGGGCCGATGGCCCACCCCGGTTTTTCGTCCGCGGAAAGCTGGTTTGTCACGATGTTTGAACATAAAACTCTTGCGGGAACAGACAAGGCGGTATAAAATAAAGCATGTCTATCAATTGGAGTTTAGGAGGTATATGGGAAATGGAACAGGCGAAGGTTTATTTTTCTGATCTCCGCTGCCAGCCCGGAACCAGTCTGCTGAATAAACTGGAAAAGCTGATTCGCACGGCGGGGATGGAGCAGATTGACTTTAACAGGAAGCTGGTTGCCATCAAAATGCATTTTGGAGAGCCCGGCAACCTGGCCTTTCTGCGGCCCAATTATGCCAAGGTGGTGGCAGATGTGGTCAAGAGTCTGGGGGGCGTGCCATTCCTGACCGACTGCAACACCCTCTATCCCGGACGCCGGAAAAACGCCCTGGAGCATCTGGACGCCGCCTTTGAAAACGGTTTTTCTCCCATGTCCACCGGCTGCCAGATCATCATCGGAGACGGCCTGCGGGGCAATGACGATGTGGAGGTGCCGGTAGCTGGGGGGGAGTATATTCAGACAGCCAAGATCGGCAAGGCCATTATGGAGGCTGATGTGATTATTTCCCTGTCCCACTTCAAGGGCCATGAGCAGACCGGCTTCGGCGGAGCCATCAAGAACCTGGGTATGGGCTGCGGATCCCGCCGGGGCAAGATGGAGCAGCACGCCGCCGGCAAGCCGGTCATCAGCTCCAGCCGCTGCGTGGGCTGCCGAAAGTGCTCCACCCAGTGTGCCCACGACGCACTGACCTATGGTGAGGACCGGAAGGCGAGGATCAATTGGGACAAATGCGTGGGCTGCGGCCGGTGCATCGCGGTGTGCAATTTTGACGCCATCCACGCCGGAAGTGACGCCGCCATGGAGCAGTTGAGCTGCCGCATGGCGGAGTATGCCAAGGCGGTGGTGGATGGCCGTCCCCAGTTCCACATCAGCCTGGTCATTGACGTCTCTCCCTACTGTGACTGCCATGGGGAGAATGATTTGCCCATTGTGCCCGATGTGGGGATGTTTGCCTCCTTTGATCCGGTGGCGCTGGACCAGGCCTGTGCCGAGGCATGCCTTCGCCAGCCTCCCATTCCCGGTTCCCACCTGGATGACGAGATGCACAAGGCGGGCTTCTGCGACCACCATGACCACTTTATCAACAGCATGCCGGTTACCGATTGGAAGGTATGCCTGGCCCACTGTGAGAAGGTGGGGATTGGTACCCGCTCCTATGAGCTGGTTGAAGTAAAATAAGGATGGGGAAAGGAAGGGCGTTTATGGACGTGAAGGACATTCTGGCCCGCTGCGACCACACCCTGCTCAAGCAGGAGAGCACCTGGGCCCAGATTCGGGAGGTCTGCGACGATGGCATGAAGTACGGCTGTGCCTCGGTCTGCATTCCCGCCGCCTATGTGAAGCAGGCCAACGACTATGTGGGCAGCCGCCTGAAAATCTGTACGGTGATTGGCTTCCCCAACGGCTACTCCACCACGGAGGTCAAGGTGTTTGAGACGGAGGACGCCATCCGCAACGGTGCCGATGAGATTGATATGGTCATCAATATCGGCTGGGCCAAGGACGGGCGGTGGGACGAGCTGCTGGAGGAGATAAAAAGCATAAAGACCTCCTGCCAGGGCAGGATTCTGAAGGTCATTGTGGAGGCCTGCCTGCTCACCCGGGAAGAGAAGATAAAGCTCTGCCAGATTGTAACCCAGGCTGGAGCGGACTATATCAAAACATCCACCGGCTTTTCCACCGGCGGCGCTACCCGGGAGGACGTGGCCCTCTTCAAGGCCAACATCGGCCCCGATGTAAAAATCAAGGCCGCCGGCGGCATCCGCACCCTCCAGGACGCGGAGGACTTCATCAGCCTGGGGGCGGATCGCCTGGGCACCTCCGCCATCGTCAAGCTGGTAAAGGGCCAGACTCCTCAGGGCTATTAACAGTGCAGCAGATACCGGGAGACCGCTTGGCGGCTTCCCGGTATTTTTTTGCCAGCCGCTGTGAGATGTGTGTGGAATGGCAAAAAATTGACAAAAAACTTGGGCATTTTGCAAAAAGACGGTTGCCACGGAAGGGACGATACGGTATAATAGGCTCGTAGCTCAGGGCGGAGAGGCATACTGTCTGGACCAAACTGGGCCATTTTTGTGAAAGGAAGGTAGATTACATTGAAGATGTACAAGAAGCTCCTTGCACTGCTCCTCTCTGCGTCCATGGTGTTTGCGCTTGCCTCCTGCGGCAACAATACCCAGGGCAACAGCGAGACCCCCTCCGGCGAGAGCACGCCTCCCGCTACCGAGTCTCAGGCTCCTGCTGAGACCGGCGGTGAGACCGCTGATGTCACCAACCCCGACGACATCGACGACAACATGACCTCCGCCGACAACAAGTATCAGGTGGCCTTTGTCACCGACGTGGGCCAGCTGAAGGACAAGTCCTTCAACCAGGGCACTTATGACGGCGTGAAGCTGTACGCCGCCGCCAACGGCCTGTCCTACAAGTACTATCAGCCTGCCAACGGCAACGAGGCCACCGACGATGACCGCTATGATGCCATGAAGGCCGCCGTGGAGGGCGGTGCTGAGGTCGTGGTGTGCGCCGGTTACCTGCAGGAGGCCGCCCTGAAGAAGGCTGCCATTGAGTTCCCCGACACCCCCTTCGTCTTTATCGACGGCTATCCTCTGAGCGATGACGCCGGCAACGTGCTGGCCAATGTGGCTGGTATTGCCTTCAAGGAGGAGCAGGCTGGTTACCTGGCCGGTTACGCCGCTGTGAAGGACGGCTTTACCAAGCTGGGCTTCTCCGGCGGCGGCGGCGGCACCAACCCTGCCTGCTGCCGGTTCGGCTACGGCTATGTCCAGGGCGCCAATGACGCCGCCAAGGAACTGGGCGTCACCGTGGACATGAACTACTCCTGGCAGTACGGCGCCACCTTCTCCGCCTCCACCGAGCTGCAGACCATGATCAGCGGCTGGTATGCCAACGGCACCGAGATCGTCTTTGCCTGCGGCGGCTCCATGTTCCAGTCCATCGCCGCCGCCGCCTCCGCCAATGACGGCTATGTCATCGGCGTGGACGTGGACCAGTCCGGCGAGTCCGACTACGTGGTCACCTCCGCCATGAAGGGCCTGTCCGATGCCGTGCAGTGGGCCGTGGGTCACGTCTATGACGGCACCTTCGACACCATCGGCGGTGTTGCCACCTCTCTGGGCGTGGAGAACAGCTCCGTGGCTCTGCCTACCGCGGACGCCTCCTGGCGGTTTGAGACCTTCACCGTGGAGGAGTATGAGGACCTGTATCAGCAGATGCTGGACGGCACCCTGGTGGTGGACGCCAACTATGAGAACCTGGAGACCACCGAGTGGAGCAACGTGGTTCTGAACGTGGAATAACCTGATTTCTGTGCAGACCCAGGGGAGGGGACGAGCTTCGTCCCCTCCCTTTTTGTATAAAGAAAACCACTCGCTAGGCGAGTGGTTCAAAAAAGCCTAAGGCGATGAAAAAGATAAAAAAACTCCCTTTGCTATAATAGGAGTGCGGTCTGCCAACTGCACAAACGATAGCAAAGGG
>CALWOL010000056.1 GCA_944383135.1 uncultured Flavonifractor sp. | reverse complement strand
TACATAGACCAGCAGGTCCTGCATGGCTGCCACGTCGGGCGTTTTGCCGCAGACACCGGCCTGGGTGCAGCCGGTGCAGCCGGCGGTCTCCTGACACTGATAACAGAACATTTTTGTTTCCATACTTGTCGCCTCCTGATGGGGGTGGATTTCTGAGTGCTGGGGAGAGTATACGCCATCGGAGGAGACAGGTATATTGCAGAAGCAACAAAACGGCGTTTTTTAGAGCTGGGTGTGATTGGCGGCGGGCCGTGACGCATGAAAAAAAGGACGGCTGAGGATTCAGCCGTCCATTGAAGGGCTTGCCCGCTTACTGGGCCAGGGGCAGCTTCACGGTAAACGTGGAGCCCTTGCCCACCTCGCTTTCCAGGGTCACAGTGCCGCCGTAGAGCTGGGTGATGTGCTTGACAATGGCCAGCCCCAGGCCGGTGCCGCCGTTTTTCCTGGCCCGGCCCTTATCCACCCGGTAGAACCGCTCAAAAACCCGGCCCTGGGCCTCGGGGGGGATGCCGATGCCGTTGTCCGCCACGGCAATGCAGACCTGGTTGTCCTGGAGCCGGATGGTGGTATCCACCCTGCCGCCCCTTTCGGTGTACTTGATGCCGTTGCTCATCAGGTTGAGCAGCAGCTCCTTCAGCCGGCTCTGGGGGACCGCCACCTCGGCGGACAGGCCGGACACCGACAGGGTCACGCCCCCGTCCCGGGCGGCGGGAGTGAGGAGGGCGGCGGTATCCTGTGCCACCGCCAGGGCGTCGGAGCGCTCGGTTCCCTGCTCAATGGCCGCCGACTCCAGCTCGGAGAGCTTGAGAATGTCGTTGATGAGGTCAATGAGCCGGTCCACCTCCACCCCGATCATGGTGATAAACCGTTTCTGGTCCTCCGGGGAGGCCACCATGCCGGAGGAGAGCATGTCGGTAAAGCCCTTGATGCTGGTGAGGGGGGTTTTCAGCTCGTGGGAGACGTTGGCGGTAAACTCGCTGCGGATGCCCTCCGCCTTTTTCAGCTCGGTGATGTCGGAGATGAGGATGGAGGTGCCCACCGCCTGGCCCTCGTACTGGCGGTCCCCCACCGGGGAGAGGAACATCCGCAGGGAGCGGGCGTCCTCGGTGAGGGCGTCCACATCCAGCACCACGGGAGCGCCCTTCTTCCGGCACTCCAGAATGGCCTCCCGGAGGCGGCGGCTGCGGGTGAGCAGCAGAGCGCCGTCATCCTCATCCCCTTCGGGGAAGCCGAAGAGAGCCCGGGCCGCCCGGTTGATGGCCAGCACCCTGCCGCTCTCGTCCAGGAGAATCAGACCCTCCGACATGCAGTCCAGGATGAGGGAGACCTTATCCCGCTCGTCGGTGATGGACTGGATGTAGCCCTCCAGCCGCTCCACCAGCTTGTCAATATAGCGCAGAATGGGCCGCAGCTCGTCGTCGGACTGGTATTCCTCCAGTCCCGGCTTGCCGGTGCCGTCCAGCACGCCCTGGAGGGTCTGGCTGACGGCGCTGAGGGGGGCCACCACCCGGTTGGCGGTGCGCCGGGCCAGGAGCAGGGCCAGCAGCACCGCCGCCAGAGAGGCGATGACAAAGCCCCACAGGCTGCCCACCACCAGGGAGTCGATGGAGGACAGAGGCATGGAGGCCCGGCCAATCATGCCGTCGGCAAAGCGCTTGGCCACATAGAGCATGGAGGTGCCCAGGGTGTCCGAGCGGCGCACCGCTTTCCCCCAGCCGGTGGCGGAGGCCGCCTCCACCTCGGGGCGGTTGTTGTGGTCCTCCAGCCCCTCCGGATTGGCCTCGGTGTCGGCCAGCACGGTGCCGTCGGTGTCGATGATGGTGAGGCGCTTGCCCGGCGCCGCCTCATGGAACTGCCGGGCCAGACCGTCGGCGTCGGTGTCGGCGCTCTGGGCGTCCATCAGGATGAGCAGCTCCTGCAAGGTGTCCCGGGCGGCGTTCATCTCCCGGTTGCGGAACATGAGCACCCCCACCAGATTGGATAAGAGCAGGGCGCACACCACGGTAAGCAGGGTGGCGCCGATAATCCGTTTTTTCATTTGGGTTCCCCTCTGCTATAAAATTTTATAGCCCACGCCCCGGACGGTGGTAATGACATCCTCCCCCAGCTTCTGGCGCAGGGCCTTTACGTGCATGTCCACCGTGCGGGTCTCTCCGGTGTAGTCATAGTCCCACACCGCCTGGAGGATTTCATCCCGGGTGAGGGCCGCCCCCCGGCGGGTGCACAGCAGCCGCAGCAGCTCGAACTCCTTGAAGGTGAGCTCCACCAGCGCCCCGGCCTTGCGCACCTCCCGGGCGGCCACGTCAATCTCCAGCTGGCCGCAGGTAAGTATCTGGTCCCCCCGGCGCTGGGTGCGCCGGAGCACCGCCTTCACCCGGGCCTGGAGCTCCATGATGCCGAAGGGCTTGACCACATAGTCATCCGCCCCGTTTTCCAGACCGGATACCCGGTCCATCTCGGCGGAGCGGGCGGTGAGCATGATGACGGGGATCTCCCCGGTCTCTCGCCCCGCCCGGAGGCGGCGGAGAATCTCCAGCCCGTCCATGCCGGGGAGCATGATGTCCAGAATATACAGCAGGGGCAGGGGCTGTTCCTCGTCCTGGAACAGCGCCTCTCCCGACTCGTAGGCCCGGACGGAGTACCCCACCGATTGAAAATAGTAGCGGAGCATCTCCCGGATGCTCTCGTCGTCCTCCACCACCGCGATGGACTTGGACATGGTATCACTTCCTTAGCCTAGAATTTCTCCGGTGACACAGAAAATGGCCCACTGGGCGATATTCACCCCGTGGTCGGCGATCCGCTCCAGATACTTGGCGATGATAATCAAGTCAATGGCCTGGTCCGCCTCCTGCCGGTTCTCCACAATGAGCTCAACCAGCTCGGCCTTGATGGTGCGGAACAGGGCGTCAATTTCGTCGTCCAGGGCGATCACGGCCTTGGCGGCGTCGGTATCCCGGTTGACGTAGGAGAAGATGGCCCGCTTCACCATCACCCCCGCCTTCTGGCTCATGGTGCGGATGTGGGCCAGGGCGGCGGTCTGCTTCTGGCCGGTGAGCAGCAGGGAGATCTCCGCGATGTTGGCACACTGGTCCCCGATGCGCTGCAAATCGGTGACCATCTTCAGGGCGGCGGAAATGGTGCGCAAATCCCGGGCCACCGGCTGCTGCTGAAGGAGCAGCCGCAGGCAGCGGTTTTCAATGTCCCGCTCCATCTCGTCCATGTGGCGGGTCATCTCCATGGCGTTTTTGGCGGCGTCGTCGTCGGCGGAGGAGAGGGACTCGGTGACCACGTCAATGGCGTCCTCCGCAGCGGCGGCCATGTCGATCATTTCATAGTTGAGCTCCTGGAGCTCGGCGTCAAAGGTCTTTCTCATGGCGTACTCCTTATCCGAACCTGCCGGTGATATAGTCCTCGGTGCGCTTGTCCCTGGGCATGGAGAACAGCTGCGTGGTGTCCCCAAACTCGATGAGCTGGCCCAGCAGGAAAAAGGCGCACTTGTCGGATACCCGGGTGGCCTGCTGCATGTTGTGAGTGACGATTACTATTGTATACTCTTTTTTCAAATCCGCAATCAAATCTTCGATTTTGGAGGTGGAGATGGGGTCCAGGGCGGAGGTGGCCTCATCCATCAGCAGGATGTCCGGCTCCACCGCCAGGGCCCGGGCGATGCAGACGCGCTGCTGCTGGCCGCCGGACAGGCTGAGGGCGGACTTCTTCAGCCGGTCCTTCACCTCGTCCCAGATGGCCGCCCCCTGGAGGGACTTTTCCACAATGTCGTCCAGACGGCTTTTGTTCCGGATGCCGTGGGTGCGGGGGCCGTAGGCGATGTTGTCGTAGATGGACATGGGGAAGGGATTGGGCTTCTGGAACACCATGCCGATCTGCTTGCGCAGCCAGGTCACGTTTACCTTGGGATCGTAGATCTCCTGGCCCCGATACTGGATGGAGCCGGTGATTTTCACCCCCGGCACCAGGTCGTTCATCCGGTTCAGGGTTTTGAGGAAGGTGGATTTCCCGCAGCCCGAGGGGCCGATGAGGGCGGTCACCTGGCGCTGGGGGATATCCATGCCCACGTCCTTCAGGGCGTGGTTTTCGCCATACCAGAGGTTCAGCCCCTGGGAAGCCAGGATCGTATGCTCAGCCATGATGGAGTTCTCCTTACGTTTTCTTTAATTTTGTCCCCAGGAACTTGGCGGCAAGGTTGATGACCAGGGTGATGACAATGAGCACCACGGCCACGGAGAAGGCCAGGTCGAAGTCGGCCCGCACCTTGGCGTAGACGTAGAGGGCCACGCTCAGGGTGGAGCCGGAGGCGGAGAAGAAGCTCTCCAGGCCGTTCCGGAAGAAGTCCTGCATCTGCATGCTCATACCCACGGTGTAGAGGAGGACGGCGCTCTCCCCCACAATGCGGCCGATGGCCAGGATGCAGCCGGTGACAATGCCGTCGATGGAGGAGGGAAGCACCACCGTGCGGATCATGTGCCACTTGCCGGAGCCCAGGCCCAGAGAGCCCTCCCGATAGGACTGGGGTACGGTTTTCAGGGACTCCTGGGTGGTGCGGATGATGGTGGGCAGGGTCATAATCACCAGAGTGAGGGCGCCGGCGATCAGCGTCTTGCCCAGGCGCAGGGATTCGGCAAAGACCAGCACGCCCACCAGGGCGTAGATGATGGAGGGGATACCGGCCAGGGTCTCGGTGGCAAACTCGATGGCGGCCACCAGCCTGCGGTTTTTGGCGTATTCCGTCAGATAGATGGCGGCGCCCACCCCCAGGGGAAGCACCACGATCAGGGTGGCGATGATGACGTAGAGGGTGTTGAGCACGGCCGGGCCGATGCCCTGAATGTCTTTCACCACGCTCTCCTCCGCGGTGAGGAACTCCAGGCTGAGGCTGGGGACGCCCCGGTAGAAGATATAGCACAGCAGGAAGAGAAGCAGGGCCACCACGATGCCGGAGGCGGCATAGATCAGGGCGCGCATGACGCCGTTGTATGCCTTGCGGCTGGGGGACAGCGCCTGGACCGTCTGCTGGGAATTGCCGTTGCGATCTGCCATTGGGTTCAGCCCTCCTTGTCCCGCTTGAGGAATACGTTGAGGATCACGTTAATGCACATGATGAACAGGAACAGCACCAGGCCGATGGAGAACAGAGCCTGACGCTGCAGTCCGCTGGAGTAGGCCAGCTCCACCGCGATGCCGGTGGTGAGGAAGCGGACGCTGGAGAGCAGGCTGGGCATGTTGGCCACGTTGCCGGCCACCATCATAATGGCCATGGCCTCGCCGATGGCCCGGCCCACCCCCAGCACCACGGCGGCGGCAATGCCGCTCTTGGCCGCCGGGGCGGAGACCCGGAAGTAGGTTTCAATCTCGGTGGCGCCCAGAGCCAGGGAGGCCTCCTCGTACGCCCTGGGCACCGCGTTCAGGGCGGTTTCGGACACGGAGATGATGGAGGGCAGGATCATCACCGCCAGCACCACGATGGAGGCCAGCAGGCTCTCCCCGGCGGCGGTGTTGAAGGTTTTCCGGACAAAGGGGACCAGCACCATCAGACCCACCAGACCGTATACGATGGAGGGGATGCCGGCCAGCAGGTCCACCACGGGACGGATGACGCCGGCCACCCGGCGGGGGGCCACCTTGGCAAGGAACACGGCCATGAGGAAGCCGATGGGCACGCCGATGAGGATGGCCCCGGCGGTCCCGTAAATGGAGGTGAGGATCAGGGGTAGGATGCCGAACTTGGGCTCCTTGGCCGTGGAGGCCCACTCCCTGCCCAGCAGGAAATCCGCCAGGCCAATCTCCCGGATGGCGGGGAGGCCGGAAAGGATCAGGTAAACGGTGATGACCAGCACAAAGGCGATGGCAATAAAGCCGCAGAAAAAGAAGATGAGCTGCATGAAATGCTCCAGGGCATGCCCGCTGCCAACTCTGGATTGCGGTCGGAACTCGCTGGGCGACTTTTCTTTCATAGGATACCAACCTTTTCTTTTTTGGGCTCCTCCGCTGAGGAAAACGGCGGCAATTTTTCCCGTTTTCTTTCAGCGCGGATATCACATGTCAAAGCAAGCCCCCGCCTCCGGGGGCTTGCTCTGAAGATGGCTGATGCGCGGCGATGGCTCAGGCGTTGGGGGACACGCAGCCGGCAGCGGTGACCTCGTCGGCGGCGTCGGCGCTCATGGCCCAGTCCAGGAACGCCTGGGCGGCGGGGGCGAGCTGGCTGCCCTCCACGGTGACCATGACGAAGGGACGCTGAATCTCGTAGGAGCCGTCGGCCACGGTGGCCTCGGAGGGGGCCACGCCGTTGACCTTCAGGGCCGTGACGCTGTCGTCCACAGCGGACAGGGAGGCATAGCCGATGGCGTTGGGGTTGCCGGCCACGGAGCCGATCACCTCGCCGGTGGACTCGTACTCGTTGGTGTACACGCACTGGTCCTCCACACCCACGATCTCTTCAAAGGCGCCCCGGGTGCCGGAGGCGGCGTCCCGGCCGATGACGGCGATGGGGGCATCGGCGCCGCCCAGCTCGGACCAGTTGGTGATGGTGCCGTTGTAGATCTGGGCGATCTGCTCCACGGTCAGGTCGGTGATGGTGTTCTCGGGGTTGACCACAATGGCCACGCCGTCCAGCGCCACGATGTTCTCCACGGCGCCCTCCGCTTTCTCCTCGTCGGTCAGGGCCCGGGAGGACAGGCCGATGTCCACGGTACCGGCCAGGACGTTGGTGATGCCGGAGCCGGAGCCGGTGCCGGAGTAGTTCACGGTCACGTCGGGCTGAATGTCGCCGAAGCTCTCCTGGAAGGCGGCCATCACGTCAGCCATGGAGGTGGAGCCGTCGGTGTTGACGGTGCCGGAAAGCTCGGTGCCGGCGGGGGTCTGGGACTGCTCAGCCGCGGGGCTGTTGGAGCCGGCGGCGGGGGACTGGGTGGTGTCGGCGGTGCCGCCGCAGCCGGCCAGCAGGCCCACGCACAGGGCGGCGGAGAGCATCAGGGCAAGAGTTCTCTTTTTCATGTTGTTCAGTCTCCAATCATGCATAAACTGTTTCATTTCCGGGAACGCTTCTCAGTATATCCGGCCATTGTAAAGTTGTCCCTCAAGCCATTGTAAAGACTGTGTAAAGCCCTCTTTTCTCCCTAGGATGACCCGCCTTTCCGTAATCCATACCCGGAGAAGAGGCAAAAAAAGACGCGCCGTACGGCGCGCCTTTTTTTCTGCTTCGTTCAGTTCAGCCCCAGCCAGGCCTTCAAATCCCAGAGATCGGGGGAGATGTGCGCACAGGGGTAGGGACGGAATTCCTCCGCCGTGGTGGTGCCGTTGAGCACCGCGCAGAAGGAGGTTCCCGCCCTCCGGGCGGCTTCGGCGTCAATGACGGTGTCCCCGCAGTAGAGCACCTGCTCCGGAGACAGCCCCTGGGCGGCGATGGCGGAGAGCAGGCCCTCCGGATCGGGCTTGGGGTGCCGCACCAGGTCGCCGCCGGTAATGGAGGCGAACAGGGAAACCACCCCTCTGGCACCTAGGATCTCCAGCAGCGTGTCCTGCTTTTTGGTGCTCACCACTCCCGCCGGAATGCCGGCCCGGAACAGGGCCTCCAGCAGCTCCCGGGCTCCGGGAAAGAGCTTGGTGGTTGCTGCCTGCAGGGGACCGGCCTTCTCAACATAAAGGCTGCGGAACCGGGCACGGCGGTCCGGGTCGGTATCCCCGGTGAGGAAGGTGTATTCCTCTTCCAGGGGCATTCCCACCGTCCGGCGCACCGCGTCGTAGGCAGGCTCCGGCAGACCCATCACGGAAAAACCGTGGCGGAAGCCCGCCAGAATGGCCTCCGTTCCGTCTCCCAGGGTATAGTCAAAATCGAAAAAGACAGCCTTATACTGCATCTTGCCTGCTCGCTCCCTCATTCATACTGTTTCCGGCCGGTGGTGCTGGGGATGTGGAGCTCGTCCCGGTACTTGGCCACGGTGCGCCGGGAGAGGGTACAGCCCTGGGCCGCCATGAGCTGGCACAGCTTCTGGTCGGACAAGGGCTTTTTCTTGTCCTCCCCGGCGATAAGCTTTTTCAGCAGAGCCTTGGCCGCGTCGGGGGAGGCGGCATCCTCTCCCGTGGAGACGGGCCCCAGGCTGCGGGAGAAGAAATAGCTCAGGGGATAGACCCCCATGGAGCACTGGATGTACTTGTCCTTGGTGGCCCGGCTGACCGTGGATTCGTGGACCCCGATGCGATCGGCCACATCAGCCAGGGACAGGGGCACCAGGTGGCCGGGGCCCTTGCGGAAAAACGCCTCCTGGAATTCCAGGATACACTCGGCGCAGGCCATCAGGGTGGAGCGGCGCTGTTCGATGGCCTTCACCATCCACTTGGCCTGCCGCACCTTGCCGGTGAGATATTCCTTCACCCCGTCATCCTCACTCTCCTTCATCAGCCGGGTATAGTAGCCGCTGATGTTCAGAGTGGGGAAATAGTAGTCGTTGGTGAGCAGCTCGAAATGGTCGGGGAAGCTGACCACGATGATGTCCGGATTGATGTAGGTCAGGTTTTCCCGGGCGGCGAAGCCGGTGCCGGGGCGGGGATTGAGCTTGCGGATGCGGTCGCAGGAGGCCCGTACCTCCTCCTGGGTGACCTTCAGCTCCCGGGCGATGAGACCGTAGCGGCTCTTGGAAAGGGCGTCCAGCCAGTCCTCGGCAATGCGTACCGCCAGCTCGTCCACCGGGGTGCGGCGAATGAGCTGCAGCTTCAGACACTCGGACAGGTCCCGGGCGCCCACGCCGGCGGGCTCCAGGGACTGCACCGCCTCCAGAGCCTGGAACATGATCTCCGGGGTGCAGCCCAAATCGGCGGTCAGCTCCTCCAGCGGCTCGTCCAGCCAGCCGTTCTGGTTCAGGCTCTCCACCAGAAAAATGCCGGCCTCCATCACCGGCGGCTCTAAATCCAGCACCTTCAGCTGGGAGAGGACATAGTAATAGAGGTTTTCGTCGTCGTCCCGGACGGTGCCGTAGTTATTCAGCGGGTCATTCTCCTCCTCGGAGTCCTGCTGATGGTAATAGCGATTTTGCGGGTCGGTGGATTCCAGCCACTCCAGCTTGCGGCGGAGAACGGAAAACTCGTCCTGCTTGTCGTAATTCTGCTCCGGCTCCAGCACCGGGTTTTCCTGTACGGCCTCCTCGATGTATTCCAGAAGCTCCTGAGAGCCCATCTGCAGAATTTCCATGGACTGCATCATCTGGGGGGAAAGCGTCTGTGTCTGCTTCTGAGATAGATTGAGTTCCAATACCCTTTGCCTCCCTCCGCGAAAAACGTCACATCTCGTCCGGGAGACAGTATATCACGGAATGGGGGCCAATTTCAACCGCCCAGCCGGGCCGGGCATGTAGAAAATGCTGCCGGGCTAATTGTCGATACGTTCCAGAAAGGCCTCCGCGCCATAGCGCAGGCACCGCCGCAGCCGGGCCTCCCCCCGCTTGATGGTGCGGGAAACTGTGGACTTGTCCACCCCCAGCCGCTCTCCAATCTGACGCATATTGAGCTGTTCCCCGTAATAGAGCAGCAGAAATTCCCGCTGCCGGGGGGTGACGTCCTCCCGCAGAGCCCGCACCAGATTGCGCTTGAGCCGCGCCATCTGCTGAGAGTTGTCCTCCGCCATGGCCCGGGAGTACACCGCCATATCCGCGGCATACATGCCGCCCCTTCTATATCGTGTATTTGACATTGCGCCGATACCCCCTCTCATAATACCGCTCGCACAGCACCGCCAGATCCCTGGCCTCCCGCCACATGGTCCGCAGCAGCTTAATCCGTTCGGCCAGGCACAGCTGCTGTACCTCGTCCGGCTCCTCCCGCTGCTGACGCTCCAGCAGCAGAGCCCGCTCCCGCAGCGCCGCGGCGTTGGAGCGGTATTCCACCGACAGCTCCAGTAAAGTCATGTGCTTCCTCTCCTTCCTCCCGCCGGAGGAGGGCCCGACAGCGGGCACACACCTCCCGCTCTTGTCCGTACAGCTCTCCCCGGCACCGGCGGCACCAGCCTGCCGGCGGAATCCGCTGCATATCCCGCAGCGGATTCGTCCAAACCCAAATCCGGATGATGTTCCCTCCCTAAAAAAATAGAAAAAAGCGAATACTTGCCCTTGACAAAACACATCCTTTCTGATAAAATAGCCTTCGCTGTGGACGAGCTGATATGCTGGTGTAGCTCAGTTGGTAGAGCAGCTGATTTGTAATCAGCAGGTCGGGGGTTCGAGTCCGTCCACCAGCTCCACAAGTAAATATGGAGGAGTTCCCGAGTGGCCAAAGGGGGCAGACTGTAAATCTGTTGCGATTCGCTTCGGTGGTTCGAATCCACCCTCCTCCACCAAAAATGTCTCGCCGGTAGGCGGGGCATTTTTATTTGTGTGGCATCTCCGAATGGTGTTGGTAAATGGCGTTAAATAGAACGTAAGTTCTAATGTACGGATATGATAACACCATACGGAGATAAATGTCAAGGGATATCAAAGAAAATATGTTGTATTCGGTGATAAACTGTGATAGAATAGCCCCGAAAATGGGACAGAGGGGGAGCGGGTATGGAGCGGGAAACCACCATCGGGGCGCGCCTGCGTACCATTATGGAGGAGCGGGACCTGAGCTATGAGCAGCTAGGGGACCAGCTGGGGATGAATCCCCAGACCCTGAACCGCTATGTGCTGGGCCGGCGGGAGCCGAAGATCGGCACGGCCGCCGCCATAGCCCGGGCGCTGGGAGTGGACCCTCTGTGGCTTCAGGGCTATCCGGTGCCCCGGATTCCGGCGCCCCCCATCCAGGTCAGCGGGATGGTACCCATTCTGGGCACCATCCGGGCGGGACTGCCCCTGCTGGCCCGGCAGGAGGCGGAGGGCTATGCCCCGGCCAATGTGGCCAACCCGGAGGAGTGCTTTTATCTGCGGGTGACAGGCAACAGCATGATAAACGCCGGAATTCGGGAGGGGGATTTGGTGCTCATCCGCCGGCAGGAAACCGCCGAAAACGGCCAGATTGTGGCCTGTCTGGTGGATGGGGAGGACGCCACCCTGAAGCGCTTCCGGATGCAGAAGGGCGTGGTCATTCTCCAGCCGGAAAACCCGGAGTATGAGCCCAAGATTATTTCCCTGAAGGATTTTGAAACAGGGGCCGCCCGGATCATCGGGGTGGCGGTGAGCCTGGTACGGGCGCTGTAAATAAAGGAGGATATTGCCATGGTAACGGAGGACTGGATGATGCGGCAGGTGGAAGCGATGACCCGCTCCATCGCCATGCTGGTCTTTCACAAGGAGGACACGGCCTATGTTCCCACGGGCGATGAGGGGGCGGCAGATGCTCTCCACGGGGCGCTGCTGGAGCGCCTGGCGGCGGGGGACCTGGGCGGCGGGGAGGACCTGCTGTTTGAGGCCGCCGAGGTCGGCGGCCTGGAATGCCTGGAGGCGGGGGTGGATTTTTACGCCCGCCTCAATCAGCTCTCCGATGTCCAGCTGGAGGCGGCGGGCTTTGAGCGGGAGGAGATTCAGGAGGGGCTCCGGGACTTGTCGGAGCGTTTCGGAGTGATATTATAATGCGTAATGAACAAAGCCGCAAGCCTTGGAAGCCGAGGCTTACAAGGCTGATTGGCTTTGTTCAGGTGCAAGGGTTTCAGGCGATACGGCCCAAAACCCTTGCACTTCCATTGGAACGCTTTGCGTTCCAATGGAAATACGCATTGCAACAATGTCTGAATTCCATAAAAACGGCCCCGTTTGGCCGTTTTTATGGAATTGCGCGGCTGCCGCCGGGGGAATAAACCGAAAATCGGTTGATTCAGCAGACATTATTATAAGGAGGAGACAGAGATGAAACTGGATTTTGCCCACATGGAGGAGCAGCCCCTGCCTCAGTTCAAGGGGGGCGAGAAGGTGACTTGGGTCAAGCTGGTCAGTGAGCAGGGTGCCCGGATTATGATGGGGCGGCTGGAGCCGGGGGCCTCCATCGGGATGCACACCCACGAGGGCAGCAGCGAGGCGGTGTACATCCTCTCCGGCACGGCCAAGGCCCTGTGCGACGGAGAGGAGGAGGTCCTGGGCCCCGGCGACTGTCACTACTGTCCGGAGGGCCATGCCCACTCCCTCATCAACACCGGGACGGGGGATTTGATTATTTTCGCCGTGGTGCCTTTGTACCAGTAAAGAAGCAGAGGGGCCGGACGCGCAGGCGTCCGGCCCCTGTTTCCGTTTTAGGTCTCCCGCTCCCGGCGGTACTGTTCCAGCTCCAGCTCGTCCCGGATTTCCAGGCCCCGCTCCCCCGCCAGACCCTCCATGTGGTGGGTGAACTCGTGGGCCAGGGTGGTGTACAGCTCCTCCGTCCAGTCCTCCTCCGTCCAGTCCTCCTGCTCCGCCAGGGCGGCGAAGGAGCCGTAATAGAGGTTAATATACCTGCCCATCATGTCGTTGCAGTATTCGCCCATGATGTAGAGGTCCTCTCCCTGGGGGTCCTCCACGGCCTGGGGCAGCAGGGAGATGCCGCCGTTGAGCTCCCGGTAGAATTCCTCCGGGAATTCCTCCGCCAGCTCATCCAGCAGGTCGCCCACCGCGTCAAAGCTCAGAATCATTGCGCCGCCTCCCTGGGTTTTTTCATGGTGAGGGAAATGCGCTTCTTTTTCTCATCCACCTCCAGCACCCGGACGGTGACGATGTCCCCCACGGCGCACACCTCCGAGGGGTGGCGCACCCGGCGGCTGGAGAGCTGGGAGATGTGGACCAGTCCGTCCTGGTGGACGCCGATGTCCACAAAGACCCCGAAGTCGATGACGTTGCGCACCGTGCCGGTGAGCTCCATGCCCGGCTTTAAATCCTTCATCTCCAGAACGTCGGTGCGGAGAATGGGCTTGGGCAGCTCGTCCCGGGGGTCCCGGCCGGGCTTCATCAGCTCGCCCACAATGTCGTTCAGGGTGGGCAGACCCACCCCGCAGGCCGCCGCCGCTTGTTCGGGGCCGTAAGCAGCTACCTTTTCCCGCAGCTGGGAAAGGTTTCCCGCCGCCGCGTCCTGAACGGTGCAGCCGCACAGCTCCAGCAGCTTCTGGGCCGCCTCATAGCTCTCCGGATGGACTCCGGTGCGGTCCAGCACGTTTTTGCTTTCCGGCACCCGCAGGAAGCCGGCGCATTGCTCGAAGGCCTTGGGCCCCAGCTTGGGCACCTTCAGAACGCCCTTTCGGGAGGAGAAGGCCCCGTTCTCCTCCCGGTACTTCACAATGTTCTTGGCGGTGGTGCGGTTCAGCCCGGCCACGTAGGACAGCAGGGAGGAGGAGGCGGTATTCAAATCCACCCCCACCGCGTTGACGCAGTCCTCCACCACGCCTCCCAGAGTCTCGTCCAGCCGGGCCTGGGGCATGTCGTGCTGGTACTGGCCCACGCCGATGGCCTTGGGCTCGATTTTCACCAGCTCCGCCAGCGGGTCCTGGAGCCGCCGGGCGATGGCGACGGCGCTTCTCAGGTTCACGTCGTAGTCGGGAAACTCCTCCGCCGCCAGCTTGGAGGCGGAGTAGACCGAGGCCCCCGCCTCGTTGACAATCATATAGCTCACCCCGCCGCCCAGCTGGCGAATCAGCTCCACCGTCATCTGCTCGGTCTCCCGGCTGGCGGTGCCGTTGCCGATGGCGATGTGAGCCACGGAGTGCTTTTTGATGAGCCGGGAGAGCAGGTCAATGGCCTCCTGCTTTTTCCGCTCGCTGAAGGTGGGGTAGACCACCGCCGTGTCCAGCACCTTGCCGGTGGCGTCCACCACCGCCACCTTGCAGCCGTTGCGGTAGCCGGGGTCCAGGCCCATGGTGACAAAGCCCTTCACCGGGGGCTGGAGGAGCAGGGGCTTGAGGTTGAGGGCGAACATTTTGATGGCCCCCTCGTTGGCCTGCTCGGTGAGGGTATTGCGGATTTCCCGCTCCAGGGAGGGCCGGAGCAGCCGCTCCCAGGCGTCGTCCGCCGCGGCCCGGACAAAGTCCATGGCCGCCCGGCCGGGCACCACCGCCCGGCGCACCGCGATGCGGGCGGTCTCGTCGTCCAGCTCCACGCTCACCTTTAAAAGCTCCTCCCGCTCCCCCCGGTTGATGGCCAGCACCTGGTGGCCCTGGGCCTTGCTTACCGGGGTGCGGAAGTCGTAGTAGAGGCGGTAGACGCTGTCCGCAGGCTCCTGCTCCGCCGCCCGGGATACCAGCACTCCCTGGCGGAGGTACAGCGCCCGCAGGCCCTTGCGCACGGCGGCGTCGTCGGAAATGACCTCGGCCAGGATGTCGGAGGCCCCCTGGAGGGCCGCCTCCACCGTCTCCACGCCCTTGTCCGCGTCCACATAATCCGCCGCCAGGGCCTGGGCGTCCACCGCCGGACCCAGGGCAAACAGAGCCTGGGCCAGGGGCTCCAGCCCCTTCTCCTTTGCCATGGTGGCCCGGGTGCGCCGCTTGGGCTTGTAGGGCAGGTACAAATCCTCCACCTCCGCCAGGGTGGCGGCGGCGCCGATGGCGGCGGAGAGTTCCTCCGTCAGCTTGCCCTGACTCTCAATGGAGGCCTTTACCTCTCCCCGCCGCTTGTCCAGGTTCCGCAGATATTGCAGCCGGTCCGCCAGGGTGCGCAGGGTGGTGTCGTCCATGGCCCCATGGAGCTCCTTGCGGTAGCGGGCGATAAAGGGAATGGTGTTGCCCTCGTCAATGAGGGTGACCACATTTTGAATACAACTCTCCTTCTGGCCCAGCTCCCGGGCCAGAATCTGGATGATGGCTTCCATGAACATACTCCTTTATTTTAAGGTATCCCTATTTTAATGCGTAGTGAACAAAGCCACAAGCCTTGAAAGCCAAGGTTTACAAGGCTGATTGGCTTTGTTCAAGTGCAAGGGTTTCGGGCGATACGGCCCAAAATCCTTGCACTTCCATTGGAACGCAAGGCGTTCCAATGGAAATACGCATTGCAACAATGTCTGAATTTCATAAAAACGGCCCCGTTTGGCCGTTTTTATGAAATTGCGCGGCTGCCGCCGCGGGAATAAACCGATCCTCGGTTTATTCAGTAGACATTATTTTACGCGATTTTGACAGGCAAGTCCAGCGGTTTGCCTTGCGCTTTTCTGTCGGAGCCCGTAGAATAGAGGAAAAAGGAGGGATTGGGATGGACCCCAGACTGGAGAAGCTCAACCAGACGTGGAAGGAACTCACCGAGCAGGCCTCCCGGCTGAGCCGGGCCGTCGCCCAGATTCAGGAGCTGGAGCGGCAGCTGGCCGAGCGCCGGGCCCGAGCGGAAGAGACCGGCGCCATCTACCGCAGGGAGCAGGAGGACGTGGACAAGCTGGAGCAGGGAGGCCTGCGGGCCTTTTTCCTGAGCCTCACCGGGGACAAGGAGGAACAGCTCTCCCAAGAGCGGCGGGAGGCCCTGGCCGCCAAGTGCCAGTATGACCAAGCCCTGTCCGATTTGGAGTATCTGGAGCGCCGCCTGCGGGAGCTGGGGGACCAGCAGGAGGAGCTGAAGCAGGTTGAGCAGCGGCTGGAGGCCCTGAGCCAGGCCAAGGCTAGGCTGCTCAAGGAGCTGGGGGGCGAGACCGGGAAACAGCTCATGGAGCTGGACCGGCGGCAGGCGGAGCTGGAGCACCAGCTTCGGGAGGTGCGGGAGGCCCTTTTCGCCGGAAAGCGGGCGGAGACCTGCCTCAGCCAGGTGCTGGACAGCCTGGACAGCGCCGAGGGCTGGGGCGTGTGGGATATGCTGGGGGGCGGCCTGATTTCCACCGCCATCAAGCACGGCCACCTGGACGACGCCCAGGACGGCCTGCGGCAGGTCCAGCGGGCTCTGTCCGACTTCCGCACCGAGCTGGCCGATGTGGGGGACCTTCAGGTGCCCGATATCTCCATCGGCTCCTTTGCCACCTTTGCCGACTACTTTTTTGACGGCATTTTTGTGGACTGGTATGTGCAGTCCAACATCCACGACGCCCAGAACGGCGTGTCGGAGGTACATACGAAGGTACTTAACGTCCTGCATACCCTGGAGGGGGCGGAGGACAGCCTGGATTTGGAGCTGGAAGGGCTCAAGGCCCGCCGGTCCGCGCTGCTGGACAGCGTCCGGTCTTGACAAACCGGAGAAATGACGATAATATGTAACTGGTTACTTATTTAAGCGGGGTGAGCACATGCCGGGTGAGATGCCCTTCGGCCTGAAAATCGCCATCCTCAACCGGGAGTTCCGCAGGCGGATGGACGAGAAGGCCGCCGCCATGGGGCTGACCTCCGTGCAGCTGCGGGTGCTGGGCTCGGTGAGCCGTCTGGAGGCGGCGGGAACGGCGGAAATTCACCAGAATGATTTGGAGCGGCTGGAGCGGGTGAGCCATCCGGCCATGACCAAAATGCTCCAGCGGCTGGAGCGCAAGGGCTTTATCCGCTGCTTTCCCAGTGCTGGGGACCGACGGTATAAGGCGGTTGCCTGCACGGAGCGCTCCTCCGGCATCCACCGCCTGATCCTGGCCCAGGACCGGGAAGTGGTGGAGGAGCTGTGCGCGGACCTGTCGGAGGTGGAGAAGGACCAGCTGGTCCGGCTGCTGGATCTGCTGCTGGCCAGAATTGCCTTGACGGACAACTGAATTCCAAAGGCGGTACGCTGAGGAGGAATCCCGGCGTGCCGTCTTTTTTGCACAAATAAGTAACCAGTTACTTAATTTGGAGGAGGACAACAATATGGACAACACAATCCCGGAGGGGAAAAGCCCCTTTGCCGAAGAGCCCATCGGGCGGCTGATTGTAAAATTTGCCGTGCCCAGCGTGATTGCGCTGCTGGTCAACTCCCTGTACAACATTGTGGACCAGATTTTCATCGGCTGGGGGGTGGGCTATCTGGGCAACGGGGCCACCAACGTGGTATTTCCCATTACCATCATCGCTCTGGCTCTGGCCATGATGATTGGCAACGGCGGCGCGGCCTTTCTCAGCCTGAAGCTGGGAGAGGGGCAGGCAGACGCGGCCAGGAAGGGCGTGGGCAACGCGGTTACCCTGGTGGTGATCGTCAGTATCGTATTAGCGGCAGTTTTTTTGATCTTCCTTGACCCCATTCTGACCCTGTTCGGCGCCACCGACGTGCTCCGCGCCTACGCGCTGGAGTACGGCTCCATCATCGGTATCGGGCTGCCCTTTATGATGATTTCCGGCGCCATCAACTCCATGGTGCGGGCCGACGGCAGCCCCAAATTCGCCATGTTCTCCATGGTCATCGGCGCCATTCTCAACGTGATTCTGGACCCGGTGTTTATTTTCGTGTTTCACATGGGGGTGCGGGGGGCGGCCATCGCCACGGTCATCGGCCAGGTGGCCTCCTTTGCGGTGTCCGTGGCCTACATGCCCCGGTTCAAGAGCGTCCGCCTCACCGCCGCCGCCTTCCGCATCAGCGGGCGGACCTGCGGAAACATCGTCACCTTTGGCCTGAGCAGCTTCATCACCCAGTTTGCCATTACCATCGTCATGGCCCTGACCAACAACCTGCTGGCCATTTACGGCGCCAGCTCCGTCTATGGCGCGGAAATCCCCCTGACGGCCACCGGCATTGTGATGAAGGTCAATCAGATTATGATTGCCATTCTGCTGGGAATCGCCACCGGGACCCAGCCCGTCATCGGTTACAATTACGGCGCCAAGAATTTTAAGCGGGTGAAGCGGGCGCTGGAAATTTCCCTGGTGGCCTCGGAGGTCATCTCCATCCTGGCCTTCCTGCTCTTCCAGTTCTTCCCCATGACGGTGGTGTCCCTGTTCGGCTCGGAGGAAGGGCTTTACAACGAGTTCGCGGTCAAGGCCTTCCGCATTTTCCTGATGCTCTGCCCCCTCACCGGATTCCAGACCATAGCGGCGGTCTATCTCCAGGCGGTGGGCAAGCCGGTGAAGTCCGCCATCCTCTCCCTGGCCCGGCAGATCATCTTCTTTGTGCCCGCCGCCCTGCTTCTGCCCCGGTTTTTGGGGGTGGAGGGTGTGCTGTGGACCGGACCGGTGGCCGACGGACTGGCCTTTGTCCTCTCTCTGGCGCTGCTGCTGTATGAAAACCACCACCTGAAAAAGAGCCACGCGGCCCAATTGGCGGACCGGGGGCAGACAGAATAAAAGGAGGCTTGGAGGATGAAAAACAGAGTGATTACCATCAGCCGGGAATTCGGCAGCGGCGGCCGCACCATTGGCAAGCAGGCGGCGGAGAAGCTGAATATTCCCTGCTATGACAAGGAACTGATCCAAACAATTGCGGCGGAGAGCGGCTTTCATGCCGACTATATTGAAGAGGCGGGGGAATACGCCCCCGGCGGCTTCCTCTCCTCCGCTCTCTCCCACCGGGGGCTGGCGCCCACGAATGAGGACCGCATCTGGGAGATTCAGTGCCGGGTCATTGCCCACCTGGCGGAGCAGGGGCCCTGCGTCATTGTGGGCCGGTGCGCCGACTACATTCTCCGGGACAAGGCGGACTGCCTGAGGGTGTTTATCCACGCCGGCCTGGAATTCCGGGCCAGGCGGATTGTGGAGGTGTACGGCCAGCGGGAGCAGTCCCCCATACAGCGCTTGAAGGACAAGGACAAGCGCCGGGCCGCCTACCACCGGTTTTACACCGACATGAAGTGGGGCCACGCCCAGAACTATGACCTGACACTGAACAGCGGCACCCTGGGCATTGATAAATGCGTGCAAATCATCACACAATTATATAAAAGGTAAAGGCGAGCGGCGGGGCCCCCAAAGGGGCCCCGCCGCTCATACAGAGAAAAAGAGGGGAAAAGAGAGGAAAACAAACTTATTTGCCCAGCCGCCGCACCATTTCCTTGGCGCAGAAGGTGGCCACGTCGTCGGCGTAGGTGCCGGCGCCGAAGCCGGCGTCATAGCCCAGCTCCTTGGCCAGGGCGTGGGTGATGCGGGCGCCGCCGCAGCAGAAGATATACTTCTCCCGGACACCCTCGGCCTCGGCCAGCTCAATGAGCTCAGTGAGGTTCTGGATGTGCACGTCCTTCTGGGTGACGGTCTGGGAGACCAGCAGCACGTCGGCGTTGACCTCGGCGGCCTTGCGGAGGAACTCCTCGTTAGGCACCTGAGAGCCCAGGTTGTAGGCCTCAATCATCTCGTAGCGCTCCAGGCCGTAGTGGCCGGCGAAGCCCTTCCGGTTCATAATGGCATCAATGCCCACGGTGTGGGCGTCGGTGCCGGTGGAGGCGCCCACCACCACCAGCTTGCGGCCCAGCCGCTCCTTGAGGAACTCATCGGTCTCGTCCATGCCCATGGCCTCGTCGGCCACGGTCTGGACCACGATCTCGTTGTAGTTGATGGAGTGGGTGAGGGAGCCGTACACCACATAGAAGGTGAAGGCCTCGTCCAGCTTCTGCCGCAG
>CALWOL010000055.1 GCA_944383135.1 uncultured Flavonifractor sp. | reverse complement strand
ACCCGCCACAAGGCGGTCTGGCCCTCCACCGGCAACTACTGCCGGGGCGGCGCCTTTAACTCCAAGCTGCTGGGCGCCCGGGGCGTGGCCATCCTGCCCGCCGGCATGAGCCGGGAGCGGTTTGACTGGCTGGAGTCCATCGGCGCGGAGGTCATCGCCACCCCCGGCTGCGAGAGCAACGTGAAGGAGATTTTTGACAAGACCAACGAGCTGCGGCAGGACCCGGGCTGCATGATTTTCAACCAGTTTGAGGAGATGGGCAACCACCTGTGGCACTATCAGGTCACCGGCGAGGCCCTGTCCGCCCTGTTTGAGGGCATCAAGCGGCCCGGGGACCGGCTCTCGGGGGCCTGCTTCACCAGCGGCAGCGCGGGCACCATCGGCTGCGGCGACTATCTCAAGGAGGTCTACCCCGGCATGAAGCTGGCAGTGGGCGAGGCCCTCCAGTGCCCCACCATCCTGAACAACGGCTTTGGCGACCACCGCATCGAGGGCATCGGCGACAAGCACATCCCCTGGATTCACAACGTGAAGAACACCGACATGGTCATCGACATCGACGACGAGGACTCCCAGCGGCTGCTGCGGCTGTTCAACGACCCCGCCGGCCTGGCCTACCTGAAGGAGGCCGGGGTGGAGGAGGAGACCCTGGACCAGCTCTCCCTGCTGGGCATCTCCGGCATCGCCAACGTGCTGTGCTGCGTGAAGCTGGCCAAGTACTACGAGCTCACCGGGCACGACGTGGTGTGCACCGTCCTCACCGACTCCGCCGACATGTACCGCTCCCGCATCGCCGAGCTGGAGGCGGAGCACGGCCCCTACTCCATCAAGGACGCCGCGGTGGACCACGCCCTGCACCTGCTGGGCCTGCGCACCGACTCCATGGCGGAGCTGGGCTACTATGACCGCAAGCGCATCCACAACCTGAAGTACTACACCTGGGTGGAGCAGCAGGGGAAGGATATGCACGACCTCAACGACCTGTGGTACGATGAGGACAAAACCTGGAAGGGCATCCACGGCCAGGCCGCCCAGCTGGACGAGCTGATTGACGCCTTCAATGAGGAGGCCGGGGTCCTGAAGAGCCTGTAAAGGAGGTTCCTCCATGAAATACGTCCTGGGCGCCAAGTGCGTCAAGTGCGGGAAGGAATATCCCGCCGTCCCCAGCCTCACCACCTGCGCCTGCGGGGGCATCCTGGACATTCAATACGACTATGCCGCCATCCGCCGGGACTTCTCCCCCCGGGAGCTGGCCCGGAATCCCGACTGCTCCATGTGGCGCTACCGGCCCTTCCTGCCGGTGGAGGAGACCACACCCCCGCCCCCGCTGCGGGTGGGCTGGTCCCCTCTGTACCGGGCGGACCGGCTGGGGGCGGAGCTGGGGCTGAAGCGGCTGTACGTGAAGGACGACGGCCTCAACCCCACCGCCTCCCTGAAGGACCGGGCCTCCGCCATGGCGGTGGCCAAGGCCCGGGAGGCGGGGGCGGACACCATCGCCTGCTCCTCCACGGGAAACGCCGCCTCCTCCCTGGCGGGGAACGCGGCGGCGGCGGGGCTGTCCACCTACATCTTTGTCCCCAGCCGGGCCCCCAAGGGGAAGGTGGCCCAGTTGCGCATCTTCGGGGCCACCGTCATCAGCGTGGACGGCAGCTATGAGGACACCTTTGAGCTGAGTCGCGCCGCCATTGACCGCTGGGGCTGGTACAACCGCAACGCCGCCATCAATCCCTACTTGTCCGAGGGGAAAAAGACGGTGACGCTGGAGATTCTGGAGCAGCTGGGCTGGCAGGTGCCCGACTTCATCGCCCTGTCGGTGGGGGACGGCTGCACCATCGCCGGGGCCTGGAAGGGGCTGAAGGATCTGCACAGCGCCGGGTTTATTGACCGGCTGCCCCGGCTCATCGCCGTCCAGGCGGAGGGCTGCTGCCCCCTGAACCGGGCCATCCAGACGGGGAAGCCCTGGCAGCCCATGGAGGAAAACACCCTGGCCGACTCCATCGCCGTGGGAGTGCCCCGCAACCCGGACAAGGCCCTGGCCGCCATTCGGGAGTCCAACGGCCTGGCGGTCAACGTGTCTGACGAGGAAATCCTGGACGCCATGCGCCTGCTGGGCCGCACCCAGGGCGTGTTTGGGGAGCCCGCCGGGGTGACCGGCACCGCCGGGGTGAAAAAGGCCCTGGAGCTGGGCCTCCTCTCCCCGGACAGTACGGTGGTGAGCATCGTCACCGGCAACGGCCTGAAGGATGTGCACAACGGCATCCGGGCCGCCGGGGAGCCCATGCTGGTGAAGCCCTCCATGGACGCCCTCCTCTCCGCCTTCGCGGAGCACCATATCACACCGAAGGAAAGGAATTCACTGCTATGAATGTGCGCGCCGCCAAGGTAGGCGTCTGGTTCTACATGCTCTTTACGCTGGCCAGCTTTGCCACCACCATCATCTTCTACATCTCCACCACCGGCATGGGCACCATCGCCATTGCCGGTCTGCCCCTCTGGATGGCCTACACCGTGTTCTCCCTTATTAAGAGCATCGCCGATCTCATCGGCGCCCAGCAGCGGGTGGCCAACTTTACCCGGATGCTGGACCGGTGGGAGGACGCCTTTGGCAGCCGGGGCAAGGCCCTGCTGCTGCTCTTCTTTATGACCCTGGCCGTGGGGGCCATCAAGCTGGCGGTTCCGGTGATTCTGGTCCAGTTCTGAGAAGATAAGGAGGCAGTTTTTATGTCTATCCTCATTCAAAACGGTACCCTTCTCTGCCCCCAGGGGCCGGTTTCGGCCGATCTGCGGGTGGAGGGGGAGAAGATCGCGGAAATCGGCCCCCACCTGCCCGTGGGGGACAGTCAGGTCCTGGACGCCGGGGGCAAGCTGGTCTTTCCCGGCTTTATCGACACCCACACCCATTTTGAGATGAACAAGGGCACCATCCGGGAGACCGCCGACAACTGGGAGACCGGCACCCGGGCCGCCCTGGCCGGGGGCACCACCTGCGTGCTGGACTTCGCGGAGACCCAGCGTGGGGCCTCCCTCCAGTCCGCTCTGGAGGAGTGGCACAGCCGGGCGGAGGGCCACGCCAGCTGCCACTATGGCTTCCACATGACCATCAAGGACTGGGACAGCCGCATTTTGGCGGAAATCCCCCAGATGACCGCCCAGGGGGTCACCTCCTACAAGGTCTACCTGGCCTACGCCAACATCCGGGTGCCGGACAGGGTGGCCTATGAGGTCATCAAGGCCGTGGGCAAAGAGGGGGGCGTGGTGGGCTGCCACTGTGAAAACGGGGACCTGATTGACGCCGCCATCGCCGAGCTGAAGGAGGCCGGCAGGCTGACCCCCGCCAGCCACCCCCTGTCCCACACCGCCGTGATGGAGGCGGAGGCGGTCACCCGCTGGCTGGCCCTGGCCGAGCAGGCGGGCTGCCCGGTGAATGTGGTCCACCTGTCCACCGCCCGGGGGCTGGAGGCCGCCCGTCAGGCCCGGGCCCGGGGGCAGAAGGTGTATCTGGAGTCCTGCCCCCAGTACTTTACCCTGACGGAGGAGAAGTACCGCCTGCCCGGCTTCGAGGGGGCCAAATACGTCTGCGCGCCCCCCCTGCGGCCCCAGTCCGACGTGGACGCCCTGTGGCAGGCCCTGGAGCAGGGGGAGATTGACACTATCGGCACCGACCACTGCTCCTTTGACTATGAGCCCACCAAGATGCTGGGGAAGGATGACTTCTCCGCCATCCCCGGGGGCATCCCGGGCACCGAGCACCGGCCCGCCCTGATGTACACTTACGGCGTGCGTTCCGGCCGCATCACCCCCCACCAGATGATGCTGGCCCTGGCCCAGCACCCCGCCCAGCTCTTCGGTATGTTTCCCCAGAAGGGGGCCCTCCAGGTGGGCGGCGACGCCGATATTGTAATTTTTGACCCAAATTATACCTGGCGTATTTCCGCAGCGGAGCAGTATCAGAACGTGGACTACACCCCCTACGAGGGGATGGAGATGGCGGGGGGCGCCCGCACCGTGCTTCTCAGCGGCCAGGTGGCCGTGGAGGAGGGCAGGGTGGTGGCCGAGGGCCTGGGCCGCTACGTCCACCGGGGCCCCGCCCAGTTCTGGCGTTGAGAACCGGCGGGGTGCTGCTGGCCTCCGGCCAGGGGCGGCGGTTCGGCTCCAACAAGCTGCTGGCGGAGGTGGAGGGAGTCCCCCTCTACCGCCGGGCTATGGACACCCTGGCGGGGGCGGGACTGCACCGGCTGGCGGTGTGCTCCCCCTACCCGGAGCTGCTGGCGGCGGGGGAGGCCCGGGGCTTTCTCCCCCTGTGCAACCGGAACGGGGCGGAGGGCATTGCCGCCTCCGTCCGCCTGGGCCTGTCCGCCATGGCGGACCTGGATGGGGTGCTTTTTGCCGTGTGTGACCAGCCTTATCTGACCACAAAAAGTATTATCAAGCTGATAAATTCCTTTCGGGAATCAAAAACCGCCATCTGCGCCCTGGCCTGGAAGGGCCAGCGGGGCAATCCGGCGGTTTTCCCCCGGGACCTGTTCGGGGAGCTGGCCGCCCTCACCGGGGACGTGGGGGGCGGGGCGGTGATTGCCCGCCACCGGGACCGGTTGGTGCTGGTGGAGGCCGTCTCCCCCCGGGAGCTGGCCGATGTGGATTATCCGGCGGATTTGACGGAATAGAAACAGCGCGGCGGCCTCCCTACGGGAGGCCGCCGCGTTCGTATGTTCAGCCCACCAGACTGATTAAGGTGCCGATGCCCTCCACTTCCATCTCAATCCGGTCTCCCGGCTTCAGGAAGGGGTACTCCTCCCGGCTGTACTCCATCAGGGTGCCGCCTCCCAGGGTACCGGAGCCGAAGAGCTCCCCGGGGAAGAGCTCCACATCGGTGGAGGCCCGCTGAATCATGGCGCCGAAGGTGTGGAGGATACTTTTGGTGTTGTTTTCCCGCACCAGCTTGCCGTTGAGGGTGAGTCTGGTCTTTAGGTCAAAGCGCTGGGGATCATCGGGGCAGAGATGCGTCATCAGCTCGTCCCGGGTCACCAGCACCGGGCCGAGGGAGGTGGCGTAATCCTTGCCCTTGGCGGGCCCCAGGCCCACACTCTGCTCCTCCATCTGCAAGTCCCGGGCGCTCCAGTCGTTGAGCACCGTAAAGCCGAAGATGTGCTCCAGGGCCTTCTCCGCGGGGATGTTCTTTCCGCCGGTGCCGATGACAAAGCCGATTTCAAACTCAAAGTCCCGATTCCGGGCGGAGGGCTGGGCGGGCACCACCTCTCCCGAGCCCCGGAGAGCCTGATGGTTGGAGAAGTAGAATACGGGGATATCATAGTACTTGGGGGGCACGGTAAGCCCCCGCTGCCGCTTGCAGTTTTCAAAGTGCTCGGCAAAGCCCATAAAGTCCCGGAAGGAACGGGGATTGGGCAGGGGCGGCAGGTACTCCACCTGGGACATGGAGCAGAGAGCCGGGGCGTCCGCCAGTCCCGCCCGCAGGACGGGCTCATACCCGGCATACCCCTCAATGACACGCAGCACGTCCTCGGGCACTTCCCCGGAAATGTGAGACAGGGGGACAAACTCCTCTCCCCGGACCAGGCCCACACGGCGCCGTCCCTGATATTTGACGGTGGCAAACTTCATTGTGCGCGCTTCCTTTCTTCTATCTGAATTCATATAGAATCATATTCCTTCTAATGATAGAGTTCAATCCCCATATTGTCAAATTATTCTCCATATTTCTTGTGCATATTGCCGCAGTTTAAAATTTATTTGTATTCCGATACCCCATTGCTTCTTACCGCAGTTTCCTTTATAATGGAGACAGTCTGAACAGAAAGGCGTCTGGTGCTATGTCCGCTCTGTCCCAAATCAATCTGGCTCCCTATCAGCATCTCAGTCCCATCAGCGAGCAAATTTATGCCGCCATCAAGGAAGCGGTGCTGTCCGGGGTACTCCCGGCGGGGGAGCATTTCACCGATACGCTGGTGGCCAGCCACTTTTCCATCAGCCGCACCCCCGCCCGGGAGGGGCTGCTGCGGCTGGAGCGGGAGGGGTTTCTGACCAGCGCCTCCCGAAAGGGCTTCGTGGTGCCCGATGTCCGGGTCCAGGACGCCCGGGAGCTCTACGCCGCGGCCCTGGCGCTGGAGCCGGCGGCGGTCCGGCTGGCCGCCCAGGCCCGCACGGAGGAGGATTTGGCCCGGCTGCGGGAAATCCTGGAGCAGGAGGACCGCTCGGTGGCCGGGGCGGCGGACACCAACTTCGCCTTCCACGTGGAGCTGGGCCTGGCCTCGGGCAACCGGCTGCTGGGGGACTACATCCGGCAGGTACGGGAGAAGATGAAGCTGCTCCACTCCTTCCACGACCAGGCGGGCAGCTACCCCTCCACCCAGGCCTTCCTTACCCGCTCCAAGGCCTCCCACCAGCAAATCTACGACGCGGTGGCGGCCGGGGACGGGGAGCTGGCGGAGCTTTTCCTCCGCCGGCACCTGCGCATTGCCCAGGAGCACTTTCTCAGCTCCCTCCAATCATAAGACAGGCGCTCCGCCGGTGGCGGAGCGCCTGAGACTGTCGAAAAAGTGGCGGAGCCACTTTTTCGAGTAGGATGCCGTCTGCCGCATGCAGGCTTTGTCCGCGGAAAGCGGACACAGCCCACACTTGCAGCCTGAGCAGTGTATTCCGCCACGCACATGTCGCGGCGGAACACAGATTTGGCTTTCTTCGCGCCTGCGGGCGCGAACTCTGCGAGGCTTTTCCT
>CALWOL010000054.1 GCA_944383135.1 uncultured Flavonifractor sp. | reverse complement strand
TTTGACGAGCTGGGCATTGAGTACTTCTACACCCTCATTGACGACGCGGTGGCCCGGGTGGTCCGCTCCCAGGGCGGCTTTATTTGGGCCTGCAAGAACTATGACGGCGACGTGATGAGCGACATGGTATCCACCGCCTTCGGCTCCCTGGCCATGATGACCTCCGTGCTGGTGAGTCCCGACGGCAAGTACGAGTACGAGGCGGCCCACGGCACCGTCACCCGCCACTATTATAAGTATCTGAAGGGGGAGGAGACCTCCACCAATCCGGTGGCCACCCTCTTTGCCTGGAGCGGCGCCCTGCGCAAGCGGGGGGAGCTGGACGGCATCCAGGCTCTGTCGGACTTTGCCGACAAGCTGGAGGCGGCCACCATCGCCACCATTGAGGGCGGCGTGATGACCAAGGACCTGGTGGGCCTGTGGGAGGGGGAGACCCCCGCCCGGGGCGTCAACTCCCTGGACTTCCTCAAGGCCATCCGGGCCAAGCTGGAGGAGACCCTGTAACCCTGAGCGTACACGAAAAGGCCGGAGTTTCTCCGGCCTTTTCCCGTCCCTTGTTGACAAGGCGAAGGGGGCTGTGATACACTCCCAGCAAAGGGGGAAGGCAGAAATGGAGCTGTTGATTCGTCAGGAAAACTGTGTAGGCTGCGGCGCCTGTGTGCGGGACTGCCTGCGGGACCTGCTCTGTGTGGAGGCGGGCAAGGCCCGGATGAAGGAGGGGATCTGCATCCGATGCGGCCACTGTGTGGCGGTGTGTCCCACCGGCGCCATCCGCCTGAAGGACGGCCCGGAGGCGGAGCTTGTTCCCTATGAGCCGGCCGCCTTTGACATTCCGGCGGAGCAGCTGCTGAATTTCATGCGCTTCCGGCGGAGCATCCGCCAGTTTCAGGCCAAGCCGGTGGAGCGGGAGAAGCTGGACACCCTGCTGGAGGCGGCCCGGTACGCTCCCACCGGCGGCAACGCCCAGAAGAACCGGTACATTTTGGTGGAGGGGGGCAAGGACGCCCTCACCGAGCTGACCCTCAAGACCCTGTACGATGCGGCGGAGCGGATCGGCAGCGATCCCGCCCTCCGGGGGGTGGAGCGCTACCGGGACAAGTGGCGGAGCATGTACCCCGCCTGGAAGGAGCAGGGGAAGGACGGCCTGTTCTACAATGCCCCCTGCGTGCTGATGGTGGTCTCCCGGGCGCCCAGGGGGGGCAGCGGCCGGCTGGACGCGGGCCTGGCCTCCGCCAATGTGGAGCTGATGGCCCACGCCCTGGGTCTGGGGGCGTGCTATGTGGGCTTTTTCACCATGGCCGCGGCGATGGAGCCGGAGCTCTACCGGCAGCTGGGGCTGCGGGAGGGGGAGGAAGTGGTGTCCACCCTGGCCCTGGGCTACCCCAATGTGCGCTACCGGCGGACGGTCAACCGCAATCCCGCCGATGTGACCCGGCTTTGACAAGCGGGCGGGCGTAAAGGAGGCGGTATGTCCATGAAGAAAAAGGTAGTGGGCTATCTGGCGCTGATTCTGGCCATTACAGCGGTGGTGCTCCTTTTCATTGCCCTGCGGGGGTAAGGGCTCCGCCCGCTGGGCATACTGGAACAAACGCCACAGAAGTGCGAGGTTATTTTATTTGGATTATGAGAAAAGGACGCTCCCCAACGGGGTGCGGATTTTAACGGAACATGTCCCGGGGGTGCGTTCGGCCTCCCTGGGGATTTGGGTGGGCACCGGCTCCCGCCATGAGACGGCGGGGGAGAACGGTGCCGCCCATTTTATCGAGCACATGCTCTTCAAGGGCACCGCCCACCGGACGGCCGCCCAGCTGGCGGAGGAAATGGACGCGGTGGGCGGGCAGGTCAACGCCTTCACCACCAAGGAGTGCACCTGCTTCTACGCCCGGGTGCTGGACACCCATCTGCCAAGGGCGGCGGATGTTCTGTGCGACATGTTCTTCCACTCCCGGTTTGACGACGCCGACGTGGAGACCGAGCGGGGGGTCATTCTGGAGGAAATCGGCATGTACGAGGACAACCCGGAGGACCTGTGCGCCGAGCGGCTGGCGGGGGCGGTGTTTCACGGCACCCCCCTGGCCCGGCCCATTCTGGGGCGGAAGGCCACCCTGGAGAAGATGGACGGGGCCTGGCTGCGGCATTATCAGCACACCCACTACGGGCCGGAGCGCATTGTGGTGGCCCTGGCGGGCAGCTTTACTCCGGCCCATGTGGAGGATTTGGCCCGGCGGTTTGCCCATCTGGAGCCCGTCCCCCACCCGGCGGGGCGGCCCGCCTTCTACACCCCGGGGGTGGTGGTGAAGAAGAAGGCCATTGAGCAGAACCATCTGACCCTGGCCTTCCCCGGCCTGCCCTTTGCCGACCGGCGGCGCTTCGCCCTGCAATTGCTCTCCTCCATCTTGGGGGGCGGCATGTCCTCCCGCCTCTTCCAGCAGGTGCGGGAGCGGAAGGGCCTGTGCTATTCCATCTATACCTACGGCACCTGCCATGACGATACCGGCTACTTCGGCATTTATACCGCCCTGGGGAAGGAGACCGAGGGCCAGGCCCTGGATACCATCCTCACCGTCATCCGGAATTTTGCCGAGGAGGGAGTCACCCAGGAGGAGCTGGACCGGGCCCGGGAGCAGTCCAAGGCCAACGTGCTCATGGGGCTGGAGTCCACCCAGTCCCACATGAGCAGCCTGGGCCGGGGGGAGCTGCTCCAGGGCGAGGTGCTGGATGAGGAGCAGATTATCGCCGCCTATGACGCCGTCACCCGGGAGGACGTGCGGGATTTGGCCCGGACGCTGTTCCGGTTTGAGAACGCCGCTCTGTCCGCCGTGGGCCGGGTGGGCTCCCAGGCGGAGTACCAGGCTCTGCTGAGCTGACAGGGAAGAAAAAGGCGCCCGCTGCCGACGGCAGCGGGCGCCTTTTGCGCTGTTTCAATAGAGCTTGTCCAGCTCCGCGATGATTTGGGCGATGCAGCCCTCCTCGCAGGAGCACAGAATCCGGGCCCCCCAGTCCTTTACCTCCCAGGCGCAGTTGGCCGGGGCGAAGGGAATGGCGGAGCGGGCCAGCATGGGGATGTCGTTCTGGTTGTCGCCCACGCAGTAGACCCGCTGGGGGTCCATGCCCAGATAACGGACCAGATAGTCCACCATGCGCCCCTTGTTGCTCCCCTTCCGGGTCATTTCCAGCAGCACGGCGTTGGAGAAAATGATCTCATACGCCTCCCCCCACCGCTCCAGCATGTACCGCTGGGTGCGGAGCAGCACCTCGTTGCGCTGCTGGAGGATGACCTTGCTCCAGGGAAGGGGCATCTCTCCGATGGGCACTTCGGCGGCTGACATCCCCGCCCGTTTCAGATGGTTGAAGGTGACCTCATTGGGCTGGTAGACGTAGATATCGTCGTGGTTGTAGGCCTCAAACCCGATTTCCGGGATGTCCCGGGCCAGCTGCTGCAAGTCCGTCCTGGCCCGCTGGGGGAGGAAGGTCTCATACACCATCCGGTCCGCCTGAAAGTCGTACAGGGCGGAGCCGTTGGAGAGAATCACCGGGGCGTTGATGTTCACAATGCGGGCGTGGGGGGCAAAGGTGGGGTGTGCCCGGCCGGTGGCCACGGTAAAGGTGCCGCCGTTCCGGGTAAAGTAGTCGATGGCCTCCACATTGACGGGCGGTACCCGCAGGTCGGAGCCGTATAGGGTGTCGTCAAAGTCGCTGACCAGCAGCACGCCGTCAAATTTGCCCAAATGATATCACCTAGTTCTTTCTGGGCAGGATATCCTCCGCCAGAATGTATTTATGCAGGGGTCTGTAAAGCAGGCCGAACACCACCAGGCAGATCACCGTGTTTACCAGCATGTAGCTGCCGTTGTAGGCCAGGGAGTCCATCCAGGGCTGGGTAAAGGTGATGGAGAACAGCTCCGTGGGCGCCACGATGGCGTAGATGGTGATGCCGCTGATGTAGTGGACGAGAAAGCGCAGGAAGGCGCAGACAAGGGTGCCCACGAAGATGCCCCACTTCTTCCCCCGGAACAGGCCCGCCAGGCCCAGAGGGGTAAAGGCCACCAGGTAATCCAGCAGCAGGGACTGCCAGCCCCAGGCCACCGCTCCGTCAATAAAAATCTGAAGGGCGCCGAAGGCAAAGGCCACCAGGCAGCCGGAGCCCACGCCCCAGCGGATGGCAAAAAACAGGATGGGAATCATGGCCAGATCCACAGAGCCGCCGTTGGTAAAGCGGATGAGCTTGAGGCTGTTGAATACCAGCGCCAGGGCCAGCATAATGGCCCCCTCGCACAGCATCCGCACGGCCAGATGGGATTTTCTCTTGCTTGTGTTCATGGAATCGCTCCTCCTAAAAATTTGTACCGCAGCGCAAACCGGGATGCGCAATGCGGTACGGGAGGAACGACAAACAGCCGAATCCACTTCCTACGCCGGCATTACCCGGATCAGGTTTGAGGGACACGGGCGGCACTACGCCCCAATCTCAGCCGGACTTGCGTCCAGCGCCCCTGTTATTCGATTTGTCCTGCGGTCATAGCAAAGTTTATACCAAATGCCCCAGCTTTGTCAATACTTCCTGGAACCAGTCGGGGAGCGGGCACTCCAGGGTCATCCGCTCCCCGGTGCGGGGGTGGACGAAGGACAGCCGCCGGGCGTGGAGACACTGGCCCGCCAGACCGGGGTAGGGCTTTTTGGAGCCGTACACCACGTCCCCCAGCAGGGGGTGTCCGATGTGGGCCATGTGCACCCGAATCTGATGGGTGCGCCCCGTCTCCAGCCGGCATTGAATGTGGGTATAGCCGGCAAACCGCGCCAGCACCTTCCAGTGGGTGATGGCCTCCCGGCCCTGGAGGAAGTTCACCGCCATCTTCTTCCGGTCGGTGGGGTGGCGGGCGATGGGGGCGTTTACCGTCCCCGTCTCCTCCTTTAAGCTGCCCACGCACACCGCCTCATATTCCCGGTACAGAGAGTGGTCCTGGAGCTGCCGGGCCAGGGCCAGGTGGGCAAAGTCGTTTTTGGCCGCGAGGATGAGCCCCGAGGTGTCTCGGTCAATGCGGTGGACAATGCCGGGCCGGAGGGCGCCGTTGATTCCGGAGAGGCTATCTCCGCAGTGATATAACAGCGCGTTGACCAAAGTGCCGTCGGGATGGCCCGCCGCCGGGTGGACCACCAGGCCCACCGGCTTGTTTACGGCAATCACATCCGCATCCTCGTACACCACATCCAGGGGGATGTCCTGGGGCAGGATGTCCACCGGCGCCGGGTCCGGGAGGACCACCACCAGCTCGTCCCCTGGGCAGGTCTTGTAATTTTTCTTCACCGGCCGGCCGTCCAGGGTCACCGCCCCGTCCTCCAGCAGCTTCTGGGCCGCCGAGCGGGTGAGCTGGGGCAGGGCGTCGGCCAGGAACTGGTCCGCCCGCCGGCCGGGCTGGTCAACCCGCAGATGCAGGGGAGTCATGGCCCTTCTCCTCCTTGCCGTGGAACAGCAGATAGTAGGCGCAGAAGGCAATGCCGCCGCACACAATGCAGATATCCGCCACATTAAAAACCGCGAAATTCATAAACAGGGTCTGGAACATATCGGTGACATACCCCAGCAGCACCCGGTCAATGAGGTTGCCCACCGCCCCGGCCAGCACCAGGGCCAGGCAGAACCTGGCGAAGGGGTGGGGAAACACTTTTTTCACCAGCAGCACCACCAGCAGCACGGAGGCCGCCAGGGACACCAGGGAGAGAATCCAGGTGTGCCGGGCAAACAGGGAGAAGGCGGCGCCGGTGTTCTGCACATAGGTGAGCTGCAGGATGTGGGGCAGGAAGGGGACGCCCTCTCCCAAAGGGATATTGGCCCGCACCAGAAATTTGACCAGCTGGTCCAGACCCACCAGGGCCGCCGCCAGAATCAGATAGAGCATAGACAAGGCTCCTTTGCGCGTAGTTTTATTATTGTATCATGTCCCGCCCCGCCGGGCAAGACCCGCGGGCAAAATCCGCCGGTCCGGAACTTTTTCACGCATTGTATCGTGGTTTACATTCTTTTCCCGGCGGGCGTGCCATACTAGCAGATACAAAGCGAAATATTTAGGAGGCCGTTCCTATGAAGGAATATCCTGTGCAGCGGGCCGCGGTGCTGAAGGAGAAGCCCGACCCCGATACCCTGGTATTTGGCAAGACCTTTACCGACCATATGTTCATCATGGACTATACCGCCGGTCAGGGCTGGCATGACGGGCGCATCGTGCCCTACGGCCCCATCGCCCTGGAGCCCTCCGCCATGGTGTTCCACTATGCCCAGGAGGTCTTTGAGGGCATGAAGGCCTACCGCGCCCCCGACGGCGGGGTGCAGCTCTTCCGCCCCACCGAGAACGTCAAGCGCATCAACTCCTCCTGCGAGCGGATGTGCATCCCCCAGCTGCCGGAGGAGGACACCCTGGCCGCCATTGAGCAGCTGGTGCGGCTGGAGTCCGACTGGGTGCCCAGCGCCCCCGGCACCTCCCTGTATATCCGTCCCTTCATCATCGCCACCACGCCCTCCCTGGGGGTGCACGCCGCCCACAACTATATCTTCTGCATCATCACCTGTCCGGTGGGCGCCTACTACTCCGAGGGCATCAACCCGGTGAAAATCTATGTGGAGAGCGAGGATGTCCGTGCCGTC
>CALWOL010000053.1 GCA_944383135.1 uncultured Flavonifractor sp. | reverse complement strand
GGTGGCCTCCTCGTTCAGGTTGGGATCGAGGATGTAGACCACCTCATAATTTCCGCTGAGTTTTGCCATTTTGTTTGCACCTCCTTATGGACGTATGGCCCCCGCCCTTTGTCGGGGGCAAGGATAGGGCCTGTTTGGAAACAAGCCCTATTATTATATAAAAATCCGCTGAAAAGTCAAGGGGTTTCGGCAAAACAAAAAAGTTTTTCTTTTTTTGGTCCTCCGTGCAATAAACCGGCCTCCCGCCGCATTTTACAGGCAGAACAAAGGTCACGGCCCCCTGGGGCCCGCCGGTATCATAAAATCATCAGGTAAAGGAGTTTTCAGACATGAAAAGAGGGTTCAGCAAAGGGTTCGTCAGCGGCATTCTGGTTGCCGCGCTCACCGCTGGTCTGGGGGTGTCCGCCCTGGCCGCCGCCCGCACCATCCCGGTGGAGGACAACATCCGGGTCACCATCAACGGCGCGGAGTTCACCCCCAAGAATGAGCAGGGCAAGGAGGTCCCCCTGTTCTCCTACAACGGCACCACCTACGCCCCCGTCCGGGCCATCTGCGAGGCCGCGGGCATGAAGGTGGACTACGATTCCGCCACCTACACCGCCGTGCTCACCACCCAGGAGCAGTACCTGGCCTCCAACGCCTCCGCCGCCGGCTATATCACCGCCGACGAGGCCAAGGAGATTGCCCTCCAGCACGCCGGGGTTCAGGCCGCCGACGCCGTGTTCGTGAAGGCCGGTCTGGACTGGGACGATGGCCGGGTGGAGTATGAGGTGGAGTTCTACGCCGGCACCACCGAGTATGACTATGACATTGACGCCTCCACCGGCGCCGTCCTCTCCTATGATTTGGACTGGGATGATTTCTCCCTGAATTTGTCCGGCACCGGCAGCAGCGGCTCCGCCGCCTCCACCGGCTACATCTCCGCCGACAAGGCCAAGGAGATTGCCCTCAGCCATGCCGGGGTATCCGCCTCCGATGCCACCTTTGTGAAGGCCAAGCTGGACTGGGACGACGGCCGGATGGAGTATGAGGTGGAGTTCTACGCCAACTCCACGGAGTACGACTATGAGATTGATGCCTCCAGCGGTGCGGTGCGCGCCTGGGATTCGGAGTGGAAGGGCTCCACCTCCAGCAGCTCCGTCGCCGCCGACAACAACCTGATTACCGAGGCCAAGGCCAAGGAAATCGCCCTGGCCAAGGCGCCCTCCGGCGTCACGGTGGTCAAGTGCGAGCTGGACTTTGACGACGGCCGCTGGGTCTATGAAATCGAGATGCGCTCCGGCCGCACCGAGTACGACTGCGAAATCAACGCCTCCACCGGCACCGTCATCGACTGGGACGTGGACTACGACTGAGCAGCCTCCCCCATGCAAAAAGCCGCCCCTCCGGGGGCGGCTTTTTACGCCTGCGCTACGCCAGCAAATCGGGGCCGGGCAGGTCCATCTGCCGCTTCCGGGCGGCGGAGAAGGCCAGCTTGTCTGCCAGGGCCTGCCGGTCCCCGGAGGCCAGGGTATCCCGGTAGGACTGGAGGTTGGCCAGCAGCCGGTCCAGCACGGAGAGCAGGGCGGGCCGGTTCAGGGAAAACAGCTGGGTCCACAGACCCACATCCAGGGCGGCCACCCGGGTGCAGCCCCGGAAGGAGGAGCCCTCAAAGCCCTTGCATGCAAACAGGTCCGGGTCATCGCACACCGCCACGGCAATGATGTGCATCACCTGGCTGGTGTAGGCGATGAGGGCGTCGTGGTCCGCCCCGGTGGTGCGGCACACATCCTTGCAGCCGATGTACGCCGCCAGCCGCTCCAGCAGCTCCACGTGCTCCGGCCTGCTGTCCGGCCGGGGAATCATTAGGAAGTGGGAGTCCTGAAACATCTCCCCAAAGGCGTGCTCCACGCCGGAGAACTCTGTGCCCGCCATGGGGTGGCAGCCGATAAAGTCCACCGTGTCGGGGAGCACCTGGGCCCCCTCCAGAATGGCGGACTTGACGCCGCACACGTCCCACACCAGGGTGCCGGGCTTGAAGTAGTCCCGGTGGGCGGCCAGAAAATCCAGAATCCCCTGGGGATGGAGGGCCAGGGCCACCACATCGGCCTGGGGGAGCACCTCCTCCGCCCGCTCGGTGACCCGGTCCCCCACCCCGTGCTCGGCGGCATAGCGCAGGGTGGGCTGGGATACGTCCACCCCCACAATCTCAAATTCCTCAAAACCCTTCAGGGCGATGGCCAGGGAACCCCCGATCAAGCCCAGACCTACAATGACAAGGGTCTTTTTCATTTCTCACAGCTCCCTTCCCACACAGGGGGCCAGGACGCGCAGCTTGTCCATGAGGGCGGCAAACTGGTCCGGGGTGATGGACTGGGCCCCGTCGCACAGGGCATGGGGCGGGTCATTGTGGACTTCGATGATCAGGCCGTCCGCCCCGGCGGCCACCGCCGCCAGGCTCATCTTCTCTACCATCCAGGCCTTGCCGCAGGCGTGGGAGGGGTCCACCACCACCGGCAGGTGGGAGAGCTGCTTCACCGCCAGCACCGCCGACAAATCCAGGGTGTTGCGGGTGAAGGTCTCAAAGGTACGGATGCCCCGCTCGCAGAGAATGACCCGCTCATTGCCCCCGGCCATGATGTACTCGGCGGACATCAGCCACTCCTCGATGGTGGAGGACAGGCCCCGCTTCAGCAAAATGGGCTTGGTGGTCTTGCCCAGCTGCTTCAAAAGGTCAAAGTTCTGCATGTTCCGGGCGCCCACCTGGATGACATCCACGCACATCTCAAACATCTCCACATTGTCGGTGGACATGATTTCGGTGACAATGGGCAGGCCGGTGACCGCCCTGGCCTCCTGGAGCAGGCGGATTCCGTCGTTGCCCATGCCCTGGAAGGCGTAGGGGGAGGTGCGGGGCTTGAAGGCCCCGCCCCGGAGGGCGGAGGCGCCCGCCTCCTTTACCGCCCGGGCCACACCCACGATCTGTTCCTCGCTCTCCACCGAGCAGGGGCCGGCGATGACCGCCAGCTTTTTGCCCCCCACCAGGCATCCGCCGCCCGCATCCACCAGGGTGTCGTCGGGATGATATTTCCGGTTGGCCTTCTTGTAGGGCTCGGTGACCCGCATCACCCGCTCCACACCGGGGAGCAGGGACAGCTTTTCCTGATTGATGCCCGCCGCGTTGCCCTCCGCGCCCAGGATGGTGGTCTCGGTGCCCTTGGACACCATTACCTTCACGCCGCCCTCCTCCATGGTGCGGATGGCCTGCTGCAGCTGCTCTGGGGTAAAGCCCGGCTTCATAATGACAACCATGTTTGTGCTCCTTTCCAAAAAACAAAGACCCGCGGCCGCCCTGGGGCGGCCGCGGGTCCCTCTGCTCCTCTCCGGGAGGGGATGTCCACTTACAGGCCGGTCATGGGCAGGCAAAATCGCCGCTGGTCACATACCAGCGGTAATAGCAATACCCGTAACCGGCGCTGTACTTCATGGGGACGCCCCCTCCTTTCCTTGTGAGCACTTTAGCACTTTTTGGCGCGAAAGTCAAGAGGAAATTTTTCTTGAATTCCTACCGATAATATGGTATTATATTTTCAGAATTGTAAGGTAGGGATGTCTATGAAAATTTCCACAAAAGGGCGGTATGCCCTGCGGCTGATGCTGGACGTGGCCCTTCACAGCAACGGCGCGGCGGTCCCTCTGCGGGACGTGGCCCAGCGGCAGGAGATTTCCGACAAATATCTGGAGCAGATTGTGACCCAGCTCTCCCGCTCCGGCCTGGTGCGATCGGTACGGGGGGCGGGGGGCGGCTACCTGCTCACCCGGGACCCGGCGGAGTACACCGTGGGGGAGATTCTCCGCACCCTGGAGGGGAATCTGGCTCCGGTGAGCTGTGCCGACAGCGACGACGTGTGCCGGTGCGCCCGGGCGGAGCAGTGTGTGACGGTGGAGATCTGGCGGGATATTCAGGCCGCCGTCTCCAGCGTGGTGGACCACGTGACCCTGGCGGATTTGGTGGAGCGCTACCATCAGAAGTGCCCGGATAAGCAGGAGACCACCGGCTGACACCGGATGTAAAAGGATCTTTGCGTGACAAATCCGCCGGTCCGGCCTATCCTGGAGCCGAGGTGATAAGGTATGCGGGATATCGGCAAGAACATCAAGGCCCTGCGGGAGAAAAAGGGCATGACCCAGGAGGCCCTGGCGGAGGCGCTCTTCGTCACCAGGCAGACGGTGTCCAATTACGAGACCGGCCGCAGCCGGCCGGATTTGGACATGCTGGTGAAGATTGCCGGGGTACTGGAGGCGGACGTGAATCAGGTGCTCTACGGCCTGCCGGCGGATCAGGACCTGATCCGGGAGGCCAAGCGGCTGGGGATCGGGTGTCTGATTTTGCTGGGGCTCTTTCTGCTTGAGCTTCCCTTTACTCTTGTGCTGAGGGAGCCGTATGTGGGGTGGCTCACCTTCCTGCTTCCCGGCCTGCGCTCCTCCGCCCTGTGGCTGGTACTTGGATGGTGTTCTCTTCAGATCGCGGGACTGACCCGGCTGGTGCGCCCCATGGAGGAACAGAAATGGAGCAGACGGGTTAGGCGGGGGCTGCTGATCCTGCTGACGGTAAACGCGGTGTTGTTTTTCCCCCTGCTGGTGATTGGCATCATACAGGCCGTACAGTATTTCTCCCATAGCATGATGACGTATCCCCAAATTCCCCTGTATCTCGGGCTGATGGATCGGCTGCTGCTGATCCTCCTTCTTTATCCCTGGATATATTTCTTTCCTGGGGGAGCCTTGTGGCTCCTCCGGTTCCCAAGCCCATAAAAGGAAAGAGACGCTGCCAGTGCAGCGTCTCTTTTTCTTTATCCGTAAATGCCGGTGGACAGGTACCGCTCCCCGGTGTCGGGGAGGACGGCCACAATGGTCTTGCCCTGGAATTCCGGCTGCCTGGCCAGCTCCAGGGCGGCCCAGTACGCCGCGCCGGAGGAAATGCCCGCCAGCACCCCCTTGGCCCTCGACAGCTCCCTGGCTGTATCCATGGCCGCCTGGCCGGGGACGGGGAGCACCCTGTCCACCACGCTCAGATCCAGGGTGCCGGGGACAAAGCCGGCGCCGATGCCCTGAATCTTGTGGGGACCGGCCTGACCGCCGGAGAGGACGGGAGACTCGGCGGGCTCCACCGCCACCACGGTGATCTTGGGGTTGCGCTCCTTCAGATAGCGGCCCGCGCCGGTGATGGTACCGCCGGAGCCCACCCCGGCCACCAGCACGTCCACCTTGCCGTCGGTGTCCCGCCACAGCTCCGGGCCGGTGGTCTCATAGTGGGCCCGGGCATTGGCGGGGTTGTTGAACTGGTCTGGCATCCAGGCGCCGGGTACGGTAGCCAGCAGCTCCTTCGCCTTTTCAATGGCGCCGCTCATCCCCTTTGCCCCCTGGGTGAGCACCAGCTCCGCCCCCAGGGCGGAGAGCAGGCTCCGCCGCTCCTGGCTCATGGTCTCAGGCATGGTGAGCACCACCTTGTACCCCCGCTGGCGGCCCAGATAGGCCAGAGCCACCCCGGTGTTGCCGCTGGTGGGCTCCACAATGGTGGCCCCCGGCTTCAAAAGCCCCTTCTCCTCCGCGTCCAGAATCATATACAGCCCCGCCCGGTCCTTGGCCGAGGACAGGGGATTGAAGCTCTCCAGCTTGCCCAGCACCGCCCCGCCGCCGTTGTCCGCCAGCTTGAGCAGGGGGGTATTGCCGATGAGCTGGGCAATGGACTCCGCAATCTTCATAAACCAGACCTCCTGTTGTTTTTTACAGGATACCACATAATCCCCACAAAATCAATAGGAATTCAGAGACAGACAAGGCCCGCCGGACGGCGGGCCTTGTACGCTTTAGAACATGGGGACGACGGCACCCTGATAGGTCTCCTCCATGAAGGTCTTGGCGGTCTCGCTCTGGAGGGCGGCGGCCAGGGCCTGGATGGCGGGATCGTTCTCGTTGCCCTCCTTGACGGCCAGCACGTTGACGTAGGCCTGGGCGGCCTCGCCGTCGGCGGACTCCACGGCCAGGGCGTCGGCCACCTTCAGGCCGGCGTCAATGGCGTAGTTGCCGTTGATGACCGCCAGCTCCACGTCCTCCAGGCGGGAGGTGATCTGCGCGGCCTCCAGCTCCACGATCTCCAGGTTCTTGGGGTTCTCGGCGATGTCGGCCTTGGTGGCGGTGATGCCGGCGCCCTCCTTCAGGGTGATGAGGCCGGCCTGCTGGAGCAGCAGAAGGGCCCGGGCCTCGTTGGTGGTGTCGTTGGGCACGGCGATCTGGGCGCCGTCGGGCAGCTCGTCGATGGACTTGGCCTTACCGGCGTACAGGCCCAGAGGCTCGTAGTGGATCTCGGCGGCGCTCACCAGGTGGGTGCCGTCGCTCTCGTTGAACTGGTTCATGTAGGTGATGTGCTGGAAGTAGTTGGCATCCAGCTCCCCGCTCTCCACGGCGGTGTTAGGAACGATGTAGTCGTTGAACTCCACGATATCCAGGGTGATGCCCTGCTCAGCCAGCAGGTCCTTCACCGCCTCCAGGATCTCGGCGTGGGGGGCGGGGGTGGCGCCCACCTTCAGCACGGTGCCTTCCAGGTTGGTGTCGGTCTCGGAGGGGGCGCTGGACTCCGCGGGGGTAGTCTCATTGCCGCCGGCGGGGGTCTGGGAATTGCCGGAGGTGGAGCCGCAGCCGGCCAGCAGGCCGACGGCCAGCGCGCCGGTGAGGAGCAGAGAGAGCAGCTTCTTCATGGTTCATTTCTCCTTTTTCATTTTGTTCTTTCCCAAATCCGGGTACAAAAAAACGCCCTTGAATGATGTTCAAGGACGAGAGCTTTCGCTTCGTGGTACCACCTTGCTTCACCCGTGCCTCACGGCAGGGGCCTTATGGAGTACAGCCATACTCCTACGCGTTCACGGGCGCACCCGTCGCAGCCTGTACCTTGCGGTAGTCGGTGCGCCGCTCCGAGACCATGTTCACCAAAGCCTTCCGTACCCGTTCCCACCAATCCGGGCTCTCTGTGCCGTATCTCAATGGCTACTCTTCTCTTCCTCGCGTTTGAGGGGCGTATTCAGTTCCCTTTGGGTTGCACTTAGTATATGCCACCATCCCCCTCCCGTCAAGCATCCATTTTGCACAAAAGAGCCGGGATGTACCGCCTGTTTCTGTACATCCCGGCTAATTTTGTCTCTTATTGGAAGCCGGCCTTTTCCGGCTTGCGGTGTTTCAGCTTCTTCCGGTCCACGTCCCGCAGCCGCTTATCGCTGCGGATGGTGGCCCGGGAGCCGATGGACTGGAAGATCTGTACCAGAATCACCAGCACCACCACGCTCACCCACAGGATAATCTTCATCCGCCGCTGGTAGCCCAGCATCAGGGACATGGAGCCCAGCCCGCCGCCGCCGATGGCGCCGGCCATGGCGCCGTAGCTGAGGATGGTGATGAAGGCGGTGGTAAAGCCGGAGATGAGAGAGGGCCGGCTCTCGGGAATCATCACCTTGGTGATGACCTGGAGGGGGGAACAGCCCATGGACAGGGCGGCTTCCACCACGCCGCTGTCCACCTCCCGCAGGGAGGACTCCACCAGGCGGGCCACAAAGGGGAAGGCGGCCACAATGAGGGGGACGATGGTGGCGGTGGTGCCGATGGAGGTACCCACGAAGAACCGGGAGAGGGGAATGACCACCACCATCAGGATGAGGAAGGGCACCGAACGGAGGATGTTGATGACGAAGTTCAGCACCGCCAGTACCGGCCGGGGCAGGGGAAGCACGCCTCCCGGCTCCCCCACCACGGTGATGACCCCCAGAGGCAGGCCGATGACATAGGAGAAAAAGGTGGAGATCACCGTCACATACATGGTCTCCCAGATGGCAAAGAGCAGTCCGTCCTTGGTCATGGACAGCAGCCGGAGGACCTCTTCATTTTGCAGCAAATCAGCCATGGTAGTCGGGCACCTCCTCCACACTGACATCTTTCTGCGCTCTGAGATAGTTCATGGCCTTGGCGGCCTCGCTCTTGTCCTCGGGCAGGCCAAGCAGCATGGAGCCGAAGGCCTTGCCGCCCACGTTGCGGGTGTCCGCCCCCAGGATGTTCACCTTCACGCCGCAGTCGATGGCCAGGGAGGCGATGAGGGGCTCGTAGGAGGAGCCGCCGTTGAACACCACCCGCACCACGCTGGCCACCGGGAACTGGTCGATGTGGGCCCCCTCGGGGAATACCAGCCTGCGGCCGGCCTCGCTTTTGGGGTTGGAAAGACCTCCTCCACCGTGCCGGTCTCCACCATGTTGCCGTGCTCCAGGATGGCCACATGGGTGCAGATGGCCTCCACCACCGCCATCTCATGGGTGATGATGATGGCGGTGATGCCCATGCGCTGGTTGATGTCCTGGATCAGCTTCAGGATGGCCCGGGTGGTGGTGGGGTCCAGGGCGGAGGTGGCCTCGTCACACAGCAGCACCTTGGGGTTGGAGGCCAGGGCCCGGGCGATGGCGATGCGCTGCTTCTGGCCGCCGGAGAGCTGGGCGGGATAGGCGTTGGCCTTGTCGGGCAGGCCCACGATGTCCAGATACTCCAGGGCCCGCTTTTTGGCCTCCGCCGCCGGCACCCCGGCGATCTCCATGGGGAAGCAGATGTTTTTCAGGCAGGTGCGCTGCATCAGCAGGTTGAACTGCTGAAAAATCATGGCGATGGAGCGGCGGGCCTGCCGCAGCCTGGCGGGGGAAAAGGTCATCAGGTCCTCCCCGTCCACCAGCACCTGGCCGGAGGTGGGCCGCTCCAGCAGGTTGATACAGCGGACCAGGGTGGACTTGCCCGCTCCGCTCATGCCCACAATGCCGAAAATATCCCCGTCCCGGATGGTCAGGCTCACGTCCTTCAGGGCCTGGAAGTCCCCGTCGGCGGTGGGGAAGATTTTGGATACCTGTTTGAGTTCAATCACGGGATTGTCCCCTCTCCCTGAAAAATGGTCTGGAAACCGCCCCATTCCGGGGAAAAGGGCGGATTTTCGCGTATACGATATTCTATGCCAACCCTGTCCCGCTGTCAAGCCAAAAAGCCCCCGGCGGGCCCTTCGGCCCGCCGGGGGCTTGGCATCAGTGTCCGCAGGCGCAGCAGCCGCCGTGCTCCTCCTCCTCACAGGGGAGCTTCAGCTCCTCCGGCACCGCCTTTCCCTGCCGCCTGTAATAGTCGGCCAGGGCCGCCTTGATGGCCTCCTCCGCCAGCACGGAGCAGTGCATCTTGTAGCCGGGCAGCCCGTCCAGAGCCTCCGCCACCGCGGCGTTGGTGAGGCCCATGGCCTCCCCGATGGTCTTGCCCTTGATCATCTCGGTGGCCATGGAGGAGGTGGCGATGGCCGAGCCGCAGCCGAAGGTCTTGAATTTCACGTCGGAAATCACGTCTCCGTCGATTTTCAGATACATCTTCATAATGTCCCCGCACTTGGGGTTGCCCACCTGCCCCACCCCGTCGGCGTCGGCAAGCTCCCCCACGTTCCGGGGATGCGCAAAGTGGTCCATGACCTTTTCCGAATACAGCATGTAATATTTCTCCTTTCCGATTACACAATCCAGGTGGGTTTCTGGGTTTCCCGGTCCCATACCGGGGACATGTTCCGCAGGTACTCCACCACGGCGGGCACCTCCTCCAGGATGCGCGCCACGTCCTCCTCCGTATTGTCCGGCCCCAGGGAGAGGCGGAGGGAGCCGTGGGCGATGGCGTGGGGCAGGCCGATGGCCAGCAGCACGTGGGAGGGGTCCAGGGAGGCGGAGGAGCAGGCGGAGCCGGAGGAGGCGCAGATGCCTCTGGCGTCCAGATGGAGGAGCAGGGCCTCCCCCTCCACCCCCTCGAACACGAAGGAGGCGGTGCCGGGCAGGCGCTCCCTCCGGCTGCCGGTGACCCGGGTGTAGGGCAGGGCGGAGAGCCCCTCCAGCAGCTTGTCCCGCAGCCCGGCCAGCCGGGCGGCCTCGGCAGGGAGACGCTCCACCGCCTCCGTGAGGGCGGCGGCCAGGCCCACCGCCCCGGGCACGTTCTCCGTGCCGGAGCGCCGGCCCTTCTCCTGCCCGCCGCCGTGAATCAGCGGGGGCAGTCGCAGGGGCTTTCTCATATAGAGCACCCCCACGCCCTTGGGCCCGCCGAATTTGTGGCCGGACAGGGAGAGCAGATCCACGTTCCAGGCCTCCACATCCACCGGAATGTGGCCTGCCGCCTGGACGGCGTCGGTATGGAAGAGGATGTTCCGGGCCCGGGCGATGGCCCCAATCTCCCGGATGGGCTGGATGGTGCCGATCTCGTTGTTGGCCGCCATCACCGAAATGAGGATGGTGTCCGCCCGGATGGCCGCCTCCACCGCCCCGGGGTCCACCCGCCCCTCCCCGTCCACCGGCAGGTAGGTCACCGCATACCCCTGCTTCTCCAGGTACTGGGCGGTGTGGAGGATGGCGTGGTGCTCAATGGCGGTGGTGATGATGTGGCCGGTCTTTCTCCCCTTCAGGGCCATCCACTCCGCCGCGCCCCGCAGGGCCCAGTTGTCCGCCTCGGTGCCGCCGGAGGTAAAGTAAATTTCCTCCGGCTTGGCGTTGAGGCAGCGGGCCACCCCGGCCCGGGCCCCCTCCAGGTCGCTTTTGGCCTGCTGGCCGAAGGCGTACAGGCTGGATGGGTTGCCGTAGCCCTGGGTAAAATAGGGCAGCATGGCCTCCAGGGCCCTGGGAGACAGGGCGGTGGTGGAGGCGTGGTCTGCGTATATCATGGACTGCTTCATGGAGCATTCTCCTTTCTATTTACTAAATTCCTATATGTTTACTATGATTATAGCATCCTTTCTCTGTTTGTCAAGAAAAACTTTCCGGGGCGGAATTCCCGTTGACGGAAGGCCGGGGGGATGGTATAGTGGGCATGAAACTTTGTTCGGATGCAAAATAGGAGCGAGTTATGGACAAACGGCTGTTCAAAAGTATTCTGCTCATTCTCACCTACGGGGTGGTGCTGGTGATGGCGCTGGCCCGGCTGGACGCGGTGGCGGGGGCCGTCGGCTACCTCCTGGGGCTGTTCCGCCCCCTCATCATCGGCTTTGCCCTGGCCTTCGTGCTCAACCGGCCCTGCCAGTTCTTCTTCCGGCAGTACAGCAGACTGTGGGGCCGGGAGACCGGGGGGGCCCGGGCTCTGGCGGTGGTCACCTCCTACCTGGCGCTGGTGGTGGTCATCGCGGCCATTTTCTCCTTCGTGGTGCCCAAGCTGGTGGTGAGCCTTCAGACCTTCGCCGGCAACCTCAGCGGCTACATCACCAATATTCAGAACTGGCTCAATCAGCTGGCGGCTTATCTCCATCTGGATATGGAGGCCCTGGATTTGAGCAGCCTGAACCAGACCCTGGAGGGGCTGTTCAAGCAGGCGCTGGGCGTACTGTCCAGTCTGGGCCCCCGCCTGCTGGAGGTCACCACCGGCATCGTCTCGGTGGTGGTCACCGGGGTACTGGCCCTGGTCTTTTCCATCTACATGCTCTCCGGCAGGGAGACGCTGCTGGGCCAGTGCCGCCGGGTGCTGCGGGCCTACGTGCCCGCCAGATTCGCGGACCCCATCACCGACGTCATTCACCTCACCTCCGATACCTTTACCAAGTTTGTCACCGGCCAGCTCATTGAGGCCTGCATCCTGGGCGGACTGTGTACGGTGGGGATGCTGTTTATTCAGGCGGATTACGCCCCCCTTATCGGCGTCACCATCGGCGCCTCGGCCATCATTCCGGTGGCTGGGGCCTACATCGGGGCCCTGATTTCGGCCATGCTGCTGCTGATGGTCTCCCCTCTGAAGGCCCTGATCTTTCTCATCTTCCTGGTGGTGCTCCAGCAGATTGAGGGCAACGTCATCTACCCCAAGGTGGTGGGCTCCTCCATCGGCCTGCCGGGCATCTGGGTGCTGGCCGCCGTCACGGTGGGGGGCGGACTGCTGGGGCTGGAGGGCGTGCTCCTCAGCGTGCCGGTGGCCTCGGTGCTGTACACCCTGCTGCGGCGGGACGTGCACAAGCGGCTGGACGGCAGGACAACCTCATAAAAAAAGTGTGCCGCGGACGCGGCACACTTTTTTTATGAGGTTGTCAAAGGGTTCTGACCTCGTATCCCAGGGTGCGGCTCTCCCCGGGGGCCAGGGTGATGCAATAGGCCTTGTCCGCCAGCTCGGGGCCCTCCCCCGCCACGGCGGAGCAGCCGTGCCAGGGCTCGATGCACAGGTAGGGGGCCTTCTTGCCCGGCATGGTCCAGAAGGCCAGGATGGGATAGCCGGGGAAGGACATCTCCACCCCCCGGCCGCTCTTCCGGCTCACCAGGCGCACCGACTGGGACTTCAGGCCCCGGAAGATGAGGGTATCCAGCTGGTCAAACCAGTGGTAATCCAGGGGAAGGGTATCCGTATCCTCCAGGCAGGGCAGGGTCCGGGCCCAGTCCAGGCCGTTGGCGTCGGGCACCAGGGTTTTGCAGGTCTCCTTCTGGGGGAAGCGGATGTCATAGTCAGTAAAAGCCTCCCCCTCGTCCAGGGGACAGCGGAAGCCGGTATGGGCCCCCACGCAGTAGGGCAGGGCCTCCTCCCCGGTATTGGTCACCGTCACGCTGGTGGCAAAGCCCCCGTCGGTGAGCTGCTGGCGCACCGTCAGCCGGAAGGGCCAGGGGTAGAGGGCCAGGGTGGCCTCGTCCTGCTCCAGGGTGAGCTCCGCCCAATCCGCCCCCTGTCCGGTGACGGCGAACTCCCGCCGCCGGGCAAAGCCGTGGCGCTCCATGGACACTTCCTTCCCCTTCACCTGGATTTTTCCGTCCTTCAGCCCTCCCACAATGGGAAAGAGCAGCGGGTTGCGGCCGGGCCAGTAGGCCGCGTCCCCGGACCAGATGTACTCCCGGCCGCTCTCATCCTGATAGGACACCAGCTCCGCCCCCAAAGTGGTGACCCGGGCGCGGCGTCCGCCATGCTTCAGCTCCAGTTCCATTGCTGCACGCCTCCTTATCTGTTCTGCCTGCATTATACCCGTCCCCGGCCCCCATTGCAAGGGCGGAAGCGTTTGACATCCTTGGCGTTCCGGGATAAAATAAAGGCAATCTGATACAGGAAGGAGCAGCCTATCATGCTGTTTGCCCCATACGAGCGTCTCCAGTACGCCCGCTCCCCCCTGGTGGAGGTTATCTGCCAGCTTCGCTTCCCCACCATCCTGTCCATCGGCGCCAACGAGCCCGCCGCCTTTCAGGAGGCGGTGCGCCGGGACTTTCCCCGGTATCTGGCCCGGCAGGAGCAGCTGCCCCCCAAGGTGGTGAAGAAGGGAAACGCCACCGCTCTGGAGCCCCAGAAGCCCATCACCAACTACCACTTCATCTCGGAGGACGGCCGGTGGAAGCTGAACCTGACCCAGAACTTCATCGCCCTGTCCACCCTCAGCTACCTGCGGTGGGAGGATTTTGCCGCCCGGCTGGACCAGCCTCTGGCCCAGTTCATCCAGATCTACCAGCCCGCCTTTTTTGAGCGCATCGGCCTGCGGTACGTCAACGCCGTCTCCCGGAAGCGGCTGGGGCTGGAGGACCAGCTGTGGGACGATTTGATTCGGGACCAGTACCTGGGCATCCTGGGCCAGCCCGACGTGGAGGAGAGCGAGATTACCAAATGCTCTCTGGATGTGGAGACGCCCCTGGTGGGGGGCTACAAGATGAAGCTCCATGCCGGCCCCGGCCTGGTGGGGGGCAACCAGGGGGACAAGGAGGTCAAGTTTATCCTGGACGGGGACTTTTCCGCCGCCGGGCAGCTGGCCGCCGACTCCGTGCCCGCCAAGCTGGAGGATATGCACCGCTTCGCCCTGTGCTTTTTCCGGGGCGCCATCACCGACACACTCCATCAGGCCCTGGGCCCCGCCCCGCTGTCGGAGTGAGCGGCATGGAGGAGCTTGTCATCCGCCCCGCCCGGCTGGAGGAGCTGGACGCCGTCTGGGCCTTGGTGTGCCGGGCGGTGGCCGATATGAACGCCCGGGGCAACCCCCAGTGGGGCCCGGACTACCCCACCCGGGACTTTTACGCCGGGGACATCCGTCGGGGAGAGCTGTACGCCGCCCTGGCGGGCGGACAGCTGGCCGGGGTGGCCTGCATCAACACCAGCGAGTCCCCGGAATATGACCCCCTGCCCTGGACCACCTCCCGGCCGGCCATGGTCATCCACCGCATGGCGGTGGAACCCGCCTGTCAGCGGCTGGGGGTGGGGGCGGCCCTCTTCCGCTTCGCGGAGGCGCTGGCCCGGCAGCGGGGTGTGGAGGCCATGCGCATCGACACCTATTCCCGCAACGACCGGATGCAGGGGCTGATTGGGAAGATGGGCTTCACCCGGGTGGGAACCATCCGCCTCCACGGCCGGCCCCTGCCCTATCCCTGTTTTGAGAAAAACCTTGCAATCCCGGCGGCAAGGGAATAGAATAGACAGGTGTCTTGACAGAAAGGACGGTACCCGCCCATGAAGAAGCTGCTCCTGGTGGTGGACTATCAGAAGGATTTTGTGGATGGAGCCCTGGGCTTTCCCGGCGCGGAAGCGCTGGACGGGCCCATCGCCGCCAAAATTGCCGCCTGGCACGCCGCCGGGGACGACGTGGCCTTCACCCTGGATACCCACCAGGCCGATTATCTGGACACCCAGGAGGGCAGGAGGCTGCCCGTCCCCCACTGTCTGATGCACACCGACGGCTGGCGGCTCTATGGCCGGACGGGGCAGGCGCTGGACCGGAAGCGGGACATGGTCATCTGCAAGCCCGCCTTCCCCTCCCTTTGGCTGGGCAGCTGGCTGAAGGCCCGGCGCTATGATTTCATTGAGCTGGTGGGGCTGGTGTCCTATATGTGTGTGCTGTCCAACGCCATTGTGGCCAAGGCGGCCCTGCCGGAGGCGGAGCTGGTGGTGGATGCCGCCTGTACCGCCGGACCGGACCCCCGGCTTCACCGCAACGCCCTGGAGCTGATGGAGACGCTCCATATCACCGTCGTCAACCGGAAGGATGGGACATGATGAAGGAACACATGAATTACACCCTGCTCTGCGACTTTTACGAGCTGACCATGGGCAACGGCTACTTCCAGACCGAGGGCTATGCCCAGCAAATCTGCTATTTTGACATCTTTTTCCGCAACGTCCCCGACGGGGGCGGCTTTGCCATCGCCGCCGGGCTGGAGCAGGTCATCGACTATGTGGAAAACCTCCGCTTTACAGAGGAGGATATCGCCTTCCTCCGGGGCAAGGGCTGCTTCTGCGAGGACTTTCTGGAGTATCTGAAGGGCTTCCGCTTCACCGGCGACATCTGGGCGGTGCCCGAGGGCACGCCCATCTTTCCCCGGGAGCCCATTCTCACCGTCCGGGCCCCCGCCATTGAGGCCCAGTTTATTGAGACCTTCCTGCTGCTCACCCTGAACCACCAGTCCCTGATCGCCACCAAGACCAACCGCATTGTCCGGGCGGCGGAGGGCAGGCCGGTGAGCGAGTTCGGTTCCCGCCGGGCCCAGGGTCCCGACGCGGCCGTCCTGGGGGCTCGCGCCTCCTATATCGCCGGGTGCGCCGGCACCGCCTGCACCCTGGCGGACAAGATGTACGGCTCCCCCGCCGGGGGCACCATGGCCCACTCCTGGGTGCAGATGTTCCCCGACGAGTATACCGCCTTCAAGACCTACTGCCAGTTCTATCCCCACTCCGCCACCCTGCTGGTGGACACCTACAATGTGCTCAAGTCCGGCGTACCCAACGCCATCCGGGCCTTTAAGGAGGTGCTGCTGCCCCAGGGCATTACCAGCTGCGCCATCCGGCTGGACAGCGGCGATCTGACCTATCTGTCCCGGAAGGCCCGGAAAATGCTGGACGCGGCGGGGCTCACCGAGTGCAAGATTGTGGCCTCCAACTCCCTGGACGAGTACATCATCCGGGACCTCATCCTCCAGGGGGCCAAAATCGACTCCTTCGGCGTGGGCGAGCGGCTCATCACCTCCAAGAGCGAGCCGGTGTTCGGCGGGGTGTACAAGCTGGCGGCGGTGGAGGATAAGGAGGGGAACATCATCCCCAAAATCAAGATCAGCGCCAATCCGGACAAGATTACCAACCCCCACTTCAAAAAGGTGTACCGCCTCTTTGACAAGGAGACGGGGAAGGCCTTCGCCGACCTCATCACCCTCCACGACGAGACGGTGGACGAGAGCCGGCCTCTGGAGCTCTTTGACCCGGACGCCACCTGGAAGCGGAGCGTGTTCACCAACTTCACCGCCAAGGAGCTGCTGGTGCCGGTGTTCCGGAATGGCCAGCGGGTGTATCAGTCTCCCCCCATCGCGGAAATGCGGGCCTGGTGCGCCGGGCAGATTGATTTGCTGTGGGATGAGGTCAAGCGGTTTGAAAATCCCCACAACTACTATGTGGATTTGTCCCAGCGCCTGTGGGATATCAAGCACAGCCTGCTCAAGCAGCAGGGCTGACAAAGCAAAGCGCTGCGCGTTCCCCAACGGAACGCGCAGCGTTTTTATGTACTCTGTTCGGTTTCCGGGAGCAGCGGCAGCAGGACGGCCGTCAGGCGCTCCTCCAGCTCCCGGGCGTTCGGGAGCCGGTAATAGCCTTCCCTCCCGCCCCACATCTGCACCACGCTGTCATCCCCCAGATAGAGGTCAATGACCCCGCCCAGCTCCAGATCCAGCCGAATTTCAACCCTTCTGTCCTCCGGGAAGAAAAACCCCTTGAATTGGAGGGCGCGGGTACATTTTTCCCCCGCCAGGAGGTTCAGAATCTCCCCCTCAGCCGCCTCGGTCAGGACAACTTCTTCATCCCAGTACTCTGCGGAAATCCTCTGAACCTCTTCCACATCCTCCAGCACTGGCCGGGGGAGCAGATAGCGCACAGCCAGCCCGCCAATCAGGAGGAGCAGCACCCCGGCTGTACCCAAAATCCACGCTTTTTGTGCGCGCCAGCGTTGTTTCATGGCGTCCTCCCTTCTGTTTCCCGGGCAGGCAGAGTTCTTACTCCAGACAACAAGCGGCGGATGGTTCCCATCCGCCGCTTGTAATTTCATCGCTCAGAAATATTTCTTAATACCGTCGGTAGCCAGAGACGCGTCGGCGCTGATGGTCACGGTGAACTTGATGTTGTTCTTCTCGGAAAAGCTGTTCAGCCAGTCCAGGAAGTCCTCCACCGCGTGGTCGGAGAGCTCGGAGCCCACAATCTTGGTCAGGCTGTCAATAAAGATGTGGGTGATATCATAGTTGCCGGCATACAGACCACTGATAAAGCCCTTCAGAAAGTCATAGCTGCCCATATCATAGTGGCTGGCCTCTACCAGACGAATCTTATAGTGAATATCATAAGTCAGCTTGGGCCCGCGCTCAATGCAGACTACGTTACCATTCTCGCTGTGCACAGCGGAATTAATGAGTTCGATCATTTGCTTGGTCTTGCCGGTGCCCTTGACGCCCATGATCACTCTCACCATAGTTATCACTCCTTCTTAGTACGCCGGGACTCGCCCCCGGCCTGGTGCATTTATGTTACCATTTTTGCCGGGGGATTGCAACCGATTTGCTCAAGTTCACAAAAAATTCCCACTCACTGCCACGGCAGCCGCTCAGCCCAGCCGGGCCTCCAGCTCCGCCTTACTTCTCAGCCCAGTCTGGCCTCCAGCTCCGCCTTCTTGTCCTCGTAGCCGGGCTTGCCCAGCAGGGCGTACATATTGTTCTTATAGGCCTCCACGCCGGGCTGGTTGAAGGGGTTGATTTCCAGCAGGTAGCCGGACAGGCCGCAGGCATACTCGAAGAAGTAGATGAGCGCGCCCACGCACTTGGCGCAGCGGCCGGGGGCAGTAACCGTCAGGTTGGGCACGCCGCCGTCCACATGGGCCAGCAGGGTGCCCCGCATGGCCTGCTCGGCCACAAAGGACAGGTCCTTGCCCGCCAGGAAGTTCAGGCCGTCCACATTGTCCGGGTCATGGGGGATGGTGAGGCTCCCCCGGCTCTTCTCAAAGCGGACCACCGTCTCCAGCATCAGCCGTTCGCCCTGCTGGATGTACTGACCCATGGAGTGCAGGTCGGCGGTAAACTCTACGCTGGCGGGGAAGAGGGCCTTGCCGTCCTTGCCCTCGGTCTCGCCGAAGAGCTGCTTCCACCACTCGGCGAAGAAGCGGAAGGAGGGCTCATACCCCACCAGAATCTCCACCTTCTTGCCCAGGGTATACAGGGCATGGCGGGCGGCGGCATACTGCCAGGCGGGGTTGTCCGCTCCGGGGGCGGCCAGGGCCTTCATGGCCTCCTCCGCGCCGGCCATCAGCTCGGCAATGTCCACCCCGGCGCAGGCGATGGGCAGCAGGCCCACGGCGGTGAGCACGGAGTAGCGGCCGCCGATGGCGTCGGGCACCACAAACTCCTCATACCCCTCGGCGTCGGCCAGGCCCTTCAGGGCGCCCTTCTTGGCGTCGGTGGTGGCGTAAATGCGCTTGCGGGCCTCCTCCTTGCCGTACTTCTCCTCCAGCAGATTCTTGAAAATGCGGAAGGCCACGGCAGGCTCGGTGGTGGTGCCCGACTTGGAGATGACATTGACGGAAAAATCCTTGTCCTTCACCAGGTCGATGACCTCCAGCATGGCGTCGGTGGACAGGCCGTTGCCAGCGAAGTAGATGTCCGGGCCATCCTTGTGGGTCAGGTTGAAGTTGGGGGAGTTGAGCAGCTCCACCACCGCCCGGGCCCCCAGATAGGAGCCGCCGATGCCGATGACCACCAGGGCCTGGGAATCCTTGCGGATGCGCTCCGCCGCCGCCTGAATGCGGGCAAATTCCTCTTTGTCATAGTCCCGGGGCAGGTGGACCCAGCCGGTGTACTCGCCGCCCAGCCCGCTGCCGTTTTCCAGCTTGACCCGGGCGCTCTCCAGGGCGTCCATCCGGCTGGTCAGCCAGTCCTGAGGGAGGAAGGGTACCGCGTTGGAGGTGTCAAATTTGATCATCATAGCGACGTCACTCCTTATCTTTTTCGTGCGTGGGCTTGTATATGCCTATCATACACCGCGGACAGGGATTTGACCAGAGAAAAAAGGGCGGTTTTCCGGTAAAATTTTCAAATTTTTTCAGGCCGCACCCAGACCCGGTTGTCGTTGAGGGTGGTGGCCTCTCCCAGGTCGGACAGCCGTGGGTGGGTAAGACAGTTGACGGTGTTTGCTCCGGGATACACTCCCTCGGCCACCACCGTGCCGGGGGCCACCTTCCGGTCCAGCGCCGCCGGGCAGGTCATCTCCCCCAGCTCGTTGGACAGCACCACCCGGTCCCCGTGGGACAGGCCCAGGGCCCGGGCATCGGTCCCGTTCAGCCGCACCTGCATCTGACCCCGCAGCCCGGTGAGGGTATCGCACTCCTGAAAGGAGGAATTGAGGGTGTGCACCGCCGGGGCGCACACCAGCTGGAAGGGCTCCGGCCCCCCGTGGGGGGGATACCAGGTGATGGGCGCCGGGTCCGTCAGATGGATTTTTCCGTCCGCCGTCTCCACCGGCAGGGGGAAGGGGGCCTCCAGCACCACCGGCTCCCCCGCCAGCACCCGGCCCTTCTCCTCCTCCGTCAGCCAGCGGCTGTTCTCCACCAGCTCCCGGCACAGCTCTCCCACGCCGCGTTGGAAGTGGGCGTCCTCCAGCCCCATGGCCCGGGCCAGCAGGGCAAATACCTGCCAGTTGCCCTTCACCTCCCCCGGCGGGGGGAGCACCGGGCGCACGTACTGGATTTGCCGGTAGCCGTAGGGGGTGTACAGGTCCTCCGTCTCCACCATGTAGGGGGCGGGGAGGATGAGGTCCGCGTACCGGGCGGTATCGGTCAGATACCGCTCGTGGACCACGGTAAACAGGTCCTCCCGGGCCAGGCCCCGGAGCACGGCGTTCTGGTCCGAGGTCACCGCCGCCGGGTTGGCGTGGTAGACATACAGGCTGCGGATGGGGACTTTTATCCCCTCCCCCGCCAAAGCGGGACCCAGCCGGTTGATGTTCACCCGCTGAATGTCCGGCCGGGCCAGCCGGGGCAGCTTCACCAGCCCCTTGTCCACCAGACTGGGGGCGGAGCACACCCCGTAGGTCCCCCCGCCCCGCCTGGTCCAGGCCCCCACCGCGGCGGGGAGGGCGGCGATGGCCCGGGTGGCCTCTCCCCCGTTGCCGCTGCGGGAAAAGCCGCTGCCCAGCACAATGCAGGGAGCCTGGGCCCGCCCGTAGGTCAGGGCCAGGGCCCGGACGGTCTCCGGCGCCAGGCCGGTGATGGACTGGGTGGCCTCCGGCGTCCAGCGGTCCAGGGTGGTCTTCAGGGCCTGCCAGCCGGTGGTGTGGGCGGCGAGATAGCCCTCGTCGGTGAGCCCCGCCTCCGCCAGCACCTGGAGCATGGACAGGGCCAGGGCCCCGTCGCTCCCCGGCCGCACCAGAATGGTCTCGTCCGCCAGCGCGGCGGAGGGGTTTTCATACACATCGATGAGGAGAACCCGGGCTCCCTTCGCCCTGGCCCGCCGGAGGATGGGGGCCAGGTGGGCCCGGGTGGCGGGAACATTGGTGGACCACAGCAGGATGCAGTCGCTGTAAGCCACATCCCAGGGGGCCAAATCGCAGGAGTCCCCCATCACCCTCTGCCAGCCGGCGGACTTGCCCGAGCTGCACAGGGTACGGACCAGCTCGCTGGCCCCCAGAGCCCGGAAGAAGCCCTCCCCGCAGTTGCGGTGGACGGCGCCCATGGTGCCGGCGTAGGAGTAGGGCAGGATGCACTCCGCCCCGTATCGGGCAATCAGCTCCTTCCAGCGCCCGGAGATCTCCTCCACAGCCTCCGTCCAGGAGATGGGGACAAAGCGCCCCTCCCCTTTCCTCCCCGCCCGGCGGAGGGGGGTGAGAATCCGTTCCGGGCTGTGGACGGCCTGGGGCAGCGCCCGCAGCTTGGCGCACACCCAGCCGCCGGTGTAGGGATTGGCCGGATCTCCGGTGACGGCGGTGATGCGGGCGCCGTCGGTCTCCACCAGCAGGGAGCAGCCCTCGGGGCAGTCGTAGGGACAGGCGGAACGATGGGTAGGCATAGCGAAGCCCTCCTTTTGAAAAAAGGCCGCCTGCCGGCGGCCTTTTCCTTAGTTTTTCAGACTTTGCAGGGGGGCGGGAATCCGTCCGCCCCGGGCCACAAAGGCCTCGGCGCTCTGGGGATGGACCGGCATGACGGGAGCGGAACCCAGCAGGCCGCCGAACTCCACGGTATCCCCCACCACCTTGCCGGGGGCGGGGATGATGCGCACGGCGGTGGTCTTGGAGTTGACCATGCCGATGGCGGCCTCGTCGGCGATGATGGCGGAGAGGGTGGCGGCAGAGGTGTCGCCGGGGACGGCAATCATGTCCAGGCCCACCGAACACACGCAGGTCATGGCCTCCAGCTTGTCCAGGTGGAGCACGCCGGAGCGGGCGGCGGCAATCATGCCCTCGTCCTCACTGACGGGGATGAAGGCGCCGGACAGGCCGCCCACATGGGAGGAGGCCATGACGCCCCCCTTCTTCACCGCGTCGTTGAGCAGGGCCAGGGCGGCGGTGGTGCCGTGGGTGCCGCAGGTCTCCAGGCCCATCTCCTCCAGGATGCGGG
>CALWOL010000052.1 GCA_944383135.1 uncultured Flavonifractor sp. | reverse complement strand
AAGAAGTCAATATCCAGAGCTTTTTGAAAATTGTAAAGAAGTACACCGAGCCCACGGAATTGACGCCGCTCCTACTCCATGAATTTGTGGAGAAAATTGTTGTCCATGCCCCGGATAGGTCCAGCGGACAGAGGGTGCAGCAGATTGATGTGCATTACAATTTTATCGGAGAAATTGATCTATCTCCGGAGTACATCAAAACAAACACATGAAACTTAAACACCAGCCCAGCACTACATAAATCGCAATATACATTTATGAATGATTTCACTCGTGGAATCGGACGCGGCGACACCCAGCCCGCTCCAGGATGGTCTCCAGCTTTTTCCGACAGCTGGCCGGGTCCCGGGGAGAATCCTCCTTTTTGGGGGACGGGAACATCCAGCGGGAGCGAACGGTGGCCCGGTAGGTCAGCAGCGCCTCCACCACCGGCGACGGCAGCACCAGTGTCCGCACCGACGCCTTCGTCTTAGGGGTGGAGACCACCAGCTGCCCGCCGGTCCGGGTCACCTGCCGCTCCACCCGCAGTTCCCCGGTCTCCTCGTTCAGGTCCTCCCATTGGAGGGCCAGCAGCTCTCCCCGCCGCAGGCCTGTGGACAGCTCCAGCAGGAATAGCTCGTAGCAGCCCTCCGCCTTGGCCTGGATCAGCAGCCGCTGCAATTCCTCCCGGTTCAGCACCTGCATCTCCCGGCTCTTCTTCGGCGGCAGGCGGCAGCTGTCGGCGGGATTGGCGGCAATCAAGCCCTCCTCCACCGCCTTGCCCAGAGCTGCCCGGCAGTTGGCGTGGCAGCTGCGGACCGTGCGGTCCGAGAGGCCCGGTCCGTAGAGTTCCTGCCGCGTCAGCCGCCCGGAGGTTTTCAGTTGTGCGTAAAACTGCTGGAGGTCCAGCTGGGACAGCTTCCCCAGGGGGATCTGCCCCAACGCCGGAAGGATGTGCTTGTAAATCATGGCCTCGTAGGCCCCTTGGGTGTTGGGCCGGAGGCCGGGGCGGCAGTAGTTCCGGTACCAGAAGTCCATCCACTCCCCGAAGGTCATGCCCGGCCCCATGGGGTGCGCCTTCTTCTCCGGCGCCTCATACGACGCCCGCAGGGCCTTGAGCTTTTCCAGGCACTCCTTCTTCGTTCTGGCTAGGCAATTCTTCGTCTTGGGGTAGCCCCGCTGGTCGTAGCCCACCACGAACCGGCCCTCCCAGCGGCCGTCTTTTCTCAGGTGGACGCTGCCGCCGCTCCGCTTGGTGCTCTTTGCCATGGTTTCAGCTCCTTTCCGAAGACGTCCGTCAGGTAGTCCCCCACCACCCGGGCCGCCTGATGCTGCATCTCGCCGGTGACGTGGGCGTAGGTGTCCAGGGTGAAGGAGGCGTTGGTGTGGCCCAGGATGCCGGAGAGGGTCTTGGCGTCCACGCCGCTGGCCAAGGCTTGGGTGGCGAAGGTGTGCCGCAGGTCGTGGAACCGGATGTCCGGCAGGCCCGCCGCTTTCAGCAGCCGCTTAAGGTGATAGCTGGCGCTGCCGGGTCGGACAGGACTGCCGTCTCCCAGCGGGTCCGGGAAAATCCAGGGTGTACAAGCGTCTTTCTGCCTCTCCCGCAGCAGTTCCGCCGTGCTGGCGGGCAGGGTGATGGTCCGGGTCCCCGCGTAGGTTTTCGTCTCGCCGGTGGTCAGCGTCCCGCCCGGCTGGGTGTGGAGGGTCCGCCGCACCGCCAGGGTCCCGGCCTCCTCGTCAAAGTCCTCCCACCGGAGGCCGCACAGCTCGCCCTTCCGCAGTCCCGTGGTCAGTTCCGTGTAGAAGAAGGGATACCATACCGGGTCCGCCCGGACCGTCTGGAGGAACCGCTCCGTCTCGGCCCTGGTCAGGACCCGCCGGGTCTGGTCATCCACCCGCGGGAGGGCAGCGCCCTCCGTGGGGTTCCTGGCGATCAGGTGGGCCTGGGCCGCTGCTTTCAGGGCGGAGTGGAGCATGGCGTGGATGCGCCGGACCATGGTGCCGGAGAGCCGGTGACCCTGCTGGGGATGATTGTGGATCCGGCCATGCTCCAGCAGGTCCGTGTAGAGCTTCTGGATGTCAGAGGGTGTCAATCCGGAGATGACGCGGTCTCCCAGCCGGGGATTGATGTAGCGTTCCACGTAGGTGCGGTAGCTCCTGCGGGTGCTCTCCCGCATCGTCCCCGCCGTATACGTCTCCAGCCAGCGGTCCAGCCACTGGGCCAGCGTCATCCGGCTGTCCTCCGTCAAGTCCGCGCCCCGGTAGGCGTCCATGTCCCGGTGGAGCTTGTCCAGCATCTCCTTCTGGGTATCGCCGGAAACGTAGTGGAAGATGGAGTCACCGTTTTCCTTGTGGCCCACCACGATGCGGCCCTCCCAGCGCCCGCTCTCCCGCCGGCGGATCATGCCGTCCCCCGATGCTCTTCGCTTGCTCATGCCCGTTCACCTCCCGTTCCTCCGGCGCCTTTTCTTTGATATAGCGATGCACGTTTCATGGCGCTTCCCGCTCTATCCGGCGCAGCGCTCGCTCCTCTTCCTCGTCGTCGAAGGAGTAGGGCTCCAGCTCCCCGGCGATCCCCAGGGCCAGCCGGAAGCCTGCGGTGAAGGCCGCCAGAGAGGTCTCCTCCCGCAGTTCGATTCCCAGGTCCGCCAGCTTCAGCAGCTTCTCCCGGTCCTGCCGGTCCAGCTGCGCCCGCAGTTCCTGCCGGAGGTTCTCAATCTCTTCCCGCACGTCCGCACACTCCGGTTCCCGGAAGAACCGCTGGTGCAG
>CALWOL010000051.1 GCA_944383135.1 uncultured Flavonifractor sp. | reverse complement strand
GCGGCGGCAAGGGCGGCTCCGACTTTGACCCCAAGGGCAAGAGCAGCAACGAGGTCATGCGCTTCTGCCAGTCCTTTATGACCGAGCTGCAGCGCCACATCGGCCCCGACACCGACGTGCCCGCCGGCGACATCGGCGTGGGCGCCCGGGAAATCGGCTACATGTTCGGCCAGTATAAGCGCATCCGCAACGAGTTCAACGGCGTGCTCACCGGCAAGGGCCTGACCTACGGCGGCTCCCTGGCCCGCACCGAGGCCACCGGCTACGGCCTGTGCTACTTCACCGACGAGATGCTGAAGGCCGCCGGCAAGTCCTTCCAGGGCCAGAGCGTGGTGATTTCCGGCTCCGGCAACGTGGCCATCTACGCCAACCAGAAGGCCACCCAGATGGGCGGCAAGGTCATCGCCATGAGCGACTCCAACGGCTACATCGTGGATGAGAACGGCATTGACTACAAGGTCATCCAGGAGATTAAGGAAGTCAAGCGTGCCCGCATCAAGACCTATCTGGACTATGTGCCCACCGCCAAGTATGTGGAGGGCTGCCAAGGCATCTGGACCGTTCCCTGCGGCATCGCCCTGCCCTGCGCCACCCAGAACGAGCTGCCCCTGGAGGGGGCCAAGGCTCTGGTGGAGCACGGCTGCTTCGCCGTGGCCGAGGGCGCCAACATGCCCTCCACTCCCGACGCGGTGGCTTACTTCCAGGAGCACGGCGTGCTGTTCGGGCCCGCCAAGGCGGCCAACGCCGGCGGCGTGGCCACCTCCGGTCTGGAGATGAGCCAGAACTCCATGCGTCTGAGCTGGACCTTTGAGGAAGTGGACCAGAAGCTCCACGGCATTATGACCAACATCTACCACAACGCCGCCAAGGCCGCCGAGGAGTACGGCATGCCCGGCAACTTCGTGGCGGGCGCCAACATCGCCGGCTTTATGAAGGTGGCCGACGCCATGATTTGGCAGGGCGTGTCTTATTAAGCAGCACGTATCCAGTAACATAACTGTTTTCAGGGAGCTGCGGCAAAGCCGCAGCTCCCTTTGCGTCGGCCACCGGGGCCCATCCTGGATGGGGCGGCCCGATAAGGGCCGCACAAGCGTTTTCCGTCAGGAAAACCTTGATGCCGGGCGGATTCATTCCGCCCGAGCAGATGAAATCGTGGGGACCCCAATCTGCTCTGCGGATTGGGGAATGCCGACGCCATGATTTGGCAGGGCGTCAGCTACTAATTGAATTTTACGTTCTATGGGGCATCCTCTGGGCAATCAGAGGATGCCCTTTTCCTTTGCTTATGGTATAATACCACCATCCTGAGAAATGCGAGGACCATGCGATGCTCCGTATCCAAAACATTTCCCTCCCCCTGGACGGGGGGGAGGCCCAGCTGAAAAAGAAGGCGGCCCGTATTCTGGGAATCAGGCCGGAGGCTATTGCCGGGCTCATCCTGGCCCGGCAGTCCATCGACGCCCGAAAAAAGAACGACGTCCACTACGTCTGCACCGTGGACGTGACGGTAGCCGATGAGGCCAGGCTTATGGCCCGGTGCCGGGACAAGCATGTCAGCCTATATCAGAGCGTCCCCTACGTCTTTCCCCCGGTGCGGCGAACCTCCCCCCTGCCGCCGGTGGTGGTGGGCATGGGCCCGGCGGGTCTCTTTGCCGCCCTCTTTCTGGCCCGGAACGGCCTGGCTCCCATCGTGCTGGAGCGGGGGCGCCCGGTGGAGGAGCGGACGGCGGATGTGGAGCGCTTCTGGTCCACCGGCGTGCTGGACCCCGCCTCCAATGTGCAGTTTGGGGAGGGGGGCGCGGGCACCTTCTCCGACGGCAAGCTGAACACCGGCACCCATGACCCCCGCATCTCCACTGTATTCCGGGAGCTGGCGGCGGCAGGGGCCCCGGCGGATATCCTGTACCAGCACAAGCCCCACATCGGCACCGACGTGCTGCGGGATGTGGTAAAGCACATCCGGCTGGAGCTCATCCGGCTGGGGTGCGACGTGCGCTTCGGGCACCGCCTCACCGGCCTCACCCTTCGGGACGGAGGGGTGGAAGGTCTGACGGTGGAGGGGCCCCAGGGCGCCTACGAGCTGCCCTGCGATGCGCTGGTGCTCTGCCCCGGCCACTCCGCCCGGGACACCTTTCAAATGCTCCATGAGGCGGGGGTACCCATGGAGCAGAAGGCCTTTGCCATCGGGGTGCGTATTGAGCATCCCCAGAGCGCCATTTCCCTGACCCAGTTCGGCCCAGCCTGGGAGAGGCTCCCCGCCGCCGACTACAAGCTGGCCTGCCACCTGCCCAATGGCCGCTCCGCCTTTACCTTCTGCGTCTGCCCCGGCGGCCAGGTGGTGGCCGCCGCCTCGGAGGAGGGGCGGCTGGTGACCAACGGCATGAGCTGCCGGGCCCGGGACGGAAAGAATATCAACGGCGGCTTTCTGGTGGGGGTCACTCCCGCCGACTTCGGCTCCGGCCATCCCCTGGCCGGGGTGGAATACCAGCGCCGGTGGGAAGAGGCCGCCTTCACCCTGGGGGGCGGCGGCTGGCTGGCTCCCGCCCAGCGGGTGGAGGACTTTCTGGCCCGGCGGGCCTCGGCGCGGCTGGGGACGGTGGAGCCCACCTACCGCCCCGGCGTCACCCCCACCGATTTGGACGGCTGTCTGCCCGGCTATGTCACCGATACCCTCCGGGGCGCCCTGCCGGTGTTTGAGGGAAAGCTCCGGGGCTTCGCCGCTCCGGACAGCCTGCTCACCGGAGTGGAGACCCGCTCCTCCTCTCCTGTCCGCATCCTGCGGGGGGCGGATTTCCAGTCCCCCGTCCGGGGGCTCTACCCCTGCGGCGAGGGGGCCGGCTACGCCGGCGGCATCACCAGCGCCGCCGTGGACGGCATCCGGGTGGCCGAAGCGGTGGCCGGACAGCCCTAATCAAACTTCGCCGCCGCATTCCTGCGGCGGCGAAGTTTTTTCCTTCCCATGCAATCATCCGCCCGTCTCAGGTGTGTTAAGGGCAGAAAGGAGAGAGCGCCATGGCCATGCAGCTCCGGGGGGACGCCCCCTTCTCCTACGCAATGGAGCACTATCTGGATACGGTTTACCGGGCGGCCTGCCACAACGCCCCCACGGTACAGGACGCGGAGGATGTGACCCAGGAGGTCTTTGAGGCCCTGCTGCGCAGCGGCAAGGCCTTTGCCGACGGGGAGCATCTGAAGGCGTGGCTGCTGCGGGTGGCCATCAACAAGTGCAAAAACCTCCACCGGGCCAAACGTTCCCAGGAGGTTCCCCTGCCGCCCCAGTTTCCCGCCCCGGCGGAGCTGGACGGCTCGGTGCTGGACGAGGTACGCGCTCTGCCGGCGCCCTACCGCAACGCCATCTACCTGCACTATTTTGAGGGCTACACCGCCAAGGAGATCGGGGAAATCCTGGGCACCAAGCGGAACACCGTGCTGTCCTGGCTGGCCCGGGGGCGGCAGGCCCTGCGGGCGCGGATGATCGGAGGCTTTGACGATGAATAGATTGGATTACATGGTCCAGGTGGAGGACCTGCACGCCTCCCCGGCGCTGCGGGCCCGGATCGCGGCCCTGGCCGGGGAGGTACGCCGGCCCCGGCGGCGGTTCCGGCCCTGGATGGGCGTGTGTGCCGCCCTGGCGGTGGTGGTGCTGGGGGGCGCCTGGCTGGTGACCAATGTGCGGATGGGAGGCAATGCCGGGGGCAGCGGCCATGACGAGGCCTCCACCTTCCTGTCCTATGCCGGGCCCATCTTCCCCCTCACCCTGGAGGAGGAAAACGGCACTATCACGGCCCAGCGGAACATCACCCTGGACTTCGCCCCCTGGCAGCGGGAATGGATCTCCAACGAGGAGGAAGTAGCGGCCATGGAGGGCCTCACCGAGGCCGAGCGGCAGGAGGCCCTGGAGCAGTACAACCAGTGGTTCACCGACGGCGGGTATTACCGCAGCTACGACCACATCCTGGTTACCGACTCCTACACCCTGACCAACCACAGCGATACCGGCCAGGAGGTGACGGTGTACTATCCCTTTGCCGCCGCGCTGGAGAAGCTGTCCCAGTACCGGCCCGCCCTGACGGTGGACGGGGCGGAGCTGGACACCACCCTGGTGGTGGGGAGCAATGGGGCGCAGTACAGCGCCGGAAGCTGGGAGGACTACCAGGCCCTGTTTTCCGGCGGGGACTATCTGGCGACGGCCCTGGAGCCCCTCCGGGACCCCGCCTCCATCCCCGTCATTGTCTACGAGTTCACCGACTCCTACGGGCCGGAGGGGAGCGAGGAGGCCCCCAATCCCTCCATCCGGGCCAGCATGGAGCTGGACTATGACAGGACGGCGGTGCTGTCCTACGGTTTCCAGGGCGGCTCCTATGACCGGGAGGCCGGCACCATGATGCAGGACTTCTCCATCCCGGAGCCCGGGGATTCCAGCTATGGCAAGCCCCGCTACCTGCTGGTGCTGGGGGAGGATGTGGCCGGCCTCACCACCGGCGGCTATGCCGCCGGCGGCTTTGAAGCGGACACGCCCGCCCTTGCGGACAGCGGGGTCACCGTCACCCGGTACGAGAGCGATTTGGACACCATGTTCCGAACCATCCTGGCCGATGCCCTGGCGCGGCGGATGGACACCCAGGATATGATGTACGCGGCTTTGGACTTTGAGACCTGCTACCGGGCCATCCTGGACCGCTTCTATCAGAGCGGCCTGCCGGAGAACCTGGCTCAGTGGCAGGGCACCGGCGCTCTGGAGGACTTTATCAGCGAGAGCTTCACCGTAGACCGGGTAAGCTGGGTATCGGCCCAAATCACCGTCCCCGCCGGGGGCAGCGTCACGGTGGAGGCCTCCTTTGCCAAGGCGGGCAGCTTTGACTACGCCTGCGCCCACACCAAAAACCGTGGCGTGTACGGCTACGACCTGGTGACGAAGCTGGGCTCCAACCTGACCTGCACGGAGCAGACCGCCACGCTGGAGGACCGGGGGCTCATTGAGATTGTCCGGCAGAACTTTGGCTTCGATTTGGAGAATGGGGTTAAGACCGTCACCCTGGATGCGGAGACAGAACACTACTACCTGGAGATCAAGCGCGTCACGGAATAGACAGCAAAAGAGCCGCCCGGCCGGGCGGCTCTTTTGCTTGGGTTCAGCGCTGTTCCATGGGCACATAATCGGTGTGGGTGCCCACATATTTATAAGCCGGGCGGATAATCTTGCCCATGTTGATCAGCTCCTCCATCCGGTGGGCGGACCAGCCGGCCACGCGGGCCATGGCGAAGAGGGGGGTATACAGCTCCAGGGGCAAATCCAGCATGTGATACACGAAGCCGGAGTAGAAGTCCACGTTGGCGGAGACGCCCTTGTACATCTTCCGCTCCCCGGCAATGACCTCGGGACCCAGCCGGGCCACCAGGGAGTAGAGCTCGTACTCCTCGTTGCGGCCCTTCTCCCGGGACAGCTTCTCCACAAACTTCTGGAACAGGTTGGCGCGGGGGTCGGACAGGGAGTAGACGGCGTGGCCCATGCCGTAGATGAGGCCCGCCTTGTCAAAGGCCTTCTTGTCCAGCAGGGCCTGGAGGTAGGCCCGCACCTCGTCCTCGTCCTTCCAGTCCTTCACGTGCTCCTTCATATCCTCAAACATGCGCACCACCTTGATGTTGGCGCCGCCGTGCTTGGGCCCCTTCAGGGAGGCCAAGGCCGCCGCCATGCAGGAGTAGGTGTCGGTGCCGGAGGAGGTGACCACGTGGGTGGTGAAGGTGGAGTTATTGCCGCCGCCGTGCTCGGCGTGGAGGGTGAGGCAGATGTCCAGCACGTGGGCCTCCCAGAAGGAGTAGGAGGAGTCGGCCCGCAGCAGGGAGAGGATGTTCTCCGCGGTGGACAGCTCCGGTCTGGGGGCGTGGATGTACAGGGAGCTGCCGCTCTTGTAGTTCCAGGCCTGGTAGCCGTAGACACTGAGCATGGGAAACAGGGAGATGAGCTGGACACACTGGCGCATCACGTTGGGCAGGGAGATGTCGTCGCACTGGTCGTCGTAGGAGGCCAGGTTGAGGACGCTCCGGGCCAGGGAGTTCATAATATCGTGGCTGGGCGCCTTGAGAATCACGTCCCGCACAAAGTTGTTGGGCAGGGAGCGGTAATAGGACAGCTGCCTGGTGAAGTCCGCCAGCTCCTGCTTGTTGGGCAGGTGGCCCAGCAGCAGCAGGTAAGCGGTCTCCTCAAAGCCGAACCGCCCCTCCTGGAGGGCGCCCTCCACCAGCTGCTCCACGTCAATGCCCCGGTAGTAGAGCTTGCCGTCGCAGGGGACCTCCTCCCCGTTTACAACCTTCTTGGCAATAATATCGGAGACCTCGGTCAGTCCGGCCAGTACGCCCTTGCCGTTCAGATCCCGCAGGCCCCGCTTCACATCGTACTTCACAAAGTCTCCGGGATCAATGGAGCTGTTTTGCAAGGTCTGGGCCGCCAGCGCCTCAATCTCGGGGGTAATGACACAATAATTCGGATTACTCGCCATGGAAAACCTCCATTCTCGTCCGTGCCAACGCGGCTTTTTCAGGCCGCGACATTTCATAGCGAAGATGATATCACAAAATTGTTACCATTTTATGAATTCGCACCCATTCTTTCCTGCAAAAAAGCGGCGGAGCACCTCCGCCGCTTTGCCCTCAAAACAAGTCCTTTTTCTTCAGCAGCACGCCGGCAATGACAATGACCACCGCCGCAATTGCCAGGGGAATCCACCAAAAATGATCCAGCGGCAGGCCGGTGGTAATATTCATACCGTAAAAGCCGAAGATGATGTTGGGAATGGTGAGCAGAATGGTGATGGAGGTGAGCACCTTCATAATCACATTCAGGTTGTTGGAGATGACGCTGGCGAAGGCGTCCATCATGCCGGAAATGATGGAGGAGTAGATGTTGGCCATCTCAATGGCCTGGCGCACCTCAATGAGCACATCCTCCAGCAGATCGTGGTCCTCCTCATAAAGGGTAATGATGCGGCCCCGGAGAATTTTCTCCAGGGTCACCTCATTGGCCTTCAGGGAGGTGTTGAAATAGACCAGGGACTTCTCCAGATCCAGCAGCTGAATCAGCTCCTTATTCCGCTGGGACTTGTACAGCTGCCGCTCCATGTAGTTGTAAATTTTGTCAATCTGCTTCAGGTACTGCAGGAAGCGCTTGGCCACCTGGAGCAGCATATAGAGGATGAAGCTGGTGCGCTTCTGGGTCTCGGCGTTGCGCACCAGGCCGTCCTGAAAGTCCTTGAGGATGGAGGTCTCCTTCAGGCAGACGGTAATGATGTGCTTGGGGGTGACGATAATGCCCAGGGGGAGGGTGGAGTATACCACCGCGTCGTCCTTCTCCACCGAGGGCACGTCGATGATGATGAGGGTCTGTCCGTCCTCGGTGTCAATGCGGGAGGTCTCCTCCTCGTCCAGGGCGGCCCGGAGGAAGGTGGGCTCCACCCCCAGGGTCACCGCCACGGTGTTCAGCTCATCCTCGCTGGGGTAGGTCAGGTTGACCCAGCAGCCGTCCTGGACGGAATCCAGCCGGGTCATTTTCCCGTTGATGGTCTTGTAGATGGAAAGCAATCCGCTCACGCCTTTCTGGCTCCGGGGGAAAAAGGGCACAAAAATCCCCCGCCGCCTCTTTCTTGCCGTCCGGCAAAGCCGGACACACGGCACTCAGGCGCGGGGGTCCTCCCGGTCAGGCCGGACGGACACGGAGCCTGCGCGCCGTGCTACGTACACTGTATGCTCGACTCAGAGGGTCACCGCTCACGGCGCATATCACTCCCTTGTTTCTTGAATTTTTTCCAAATCTGATTATATGCCTTTTCCCGCCGGATTGCAAGCTCCGGCCAAAACGCCGCGCGGCCATTTGCCGCGCGGCGTTTTTCCTGCGCTGCGCTGCTCAGCGGCCCCGGTTGAAGATTTTGAAGATATCCTCAAAGGGATCGTCCTCGGAGGAAGCAGGGGCGTCCTGCTTCTGCTGCTCCTGGGGCTGCTGCTGGGTCTCCGCCTTTTTCTCCGCGGCGGCGGAGAAAGGCTTGCTGGGCATGGGATTCTCCCGCTCCTCAAATCCGGTGGCAATGACGGTGACCCGGATCTCGTCCTCCAGAGTGTCGTCAAAGGCGGCGCCGAAGATGATGAGGGCGTCGGGGTGGGCGGCCTGCTGCACCAGGTTGGCGGCAGTCTCCACTTCCTCCAGGCCGATGTCCATGGAGCCGGTGACGTTGACCAGCACGCCCTTGGCGCCGTTGATGGAGGTCTCCAGCAGAGGGCTGGAAATGGCCATCTTGGCGGCCTCCTCGGCCTTGTTCTTGCCGGCGGCCCGGCCCACGCCCAT
>CALWOL010000050.1 GCA_944383135.1 uncultured Flavonifractor sp. | reverse complement strand
TAGGAGTGTTGATTTATGAGCCGGATGGTCGGTACCGTATCCATGGGAATCCGGGCTCCCATTATCCGTGAAGGCGACAACCTGGTGGAAATCGTCACCGCTTCCGTGCTGGAAGCCGTGAAAGACGGCGCGATTACCGTCCGCGACCGGGACGTGGTGGCCATGACCGAGGCCATTGTGGCCCGGGCCCAGGGCAACTACGCCACCGTGGACGACATCGCCGCCGATGTGAAAGCCAAGCTGGGGGGCGAGACCATCGGCGTCATTTTCCCCATCCTCAGCCGCAACCGCTTCGCCATCTGCCTGCGGGGCATTGCCAAGGGGGCCAAGAAAATTGTCCTCATGCTGTCCTATCCCTCCGACGAGGTGGGCAACCACCTCATTGACGAGGATGTGCTGGACGAGAAGGGGGTGGACCCCTACAAGGACGTGCTGAGCCTGGAGCGCTACCGGGAGCTGTTCGGCTACACCACCCACCCCTTCACCGGCGTGGACTACGTGGACTACTACTCCAACCTGATCCGGGCGTGCGGCGCCGAGGTGGAGGTCATCTTTGCCAATGACGCCCGGGCCATTCTGGACTACACCAAGAATGTGCTCACCTGCGATATCCACACCCGTCAGCGCACCAAGCGCCGCCTGATTGCCGCCGGTGCGGAAAAGGTGTTCGGTCTGGACGAGATTATGACCGCCCCCATCCATGGCAGCGGCCACAATGAGAACTACGGCCTGCTGGGCTCCAACAAGTCCACCGAGGACAAGGTGAAGCTCTTCCCCCGGCCCTGCCAGGATTTGGTGGAGGCTATCCAGGCCAAGCTGCTGGCCGAGACCGGCAAGCATGTGGAGGTCATGGTATACGGCGACGGCGCCTTCAAGGACCCGGTGGGCAAGATCTGGGAGCTGGCCGACCCGGTGGTCTCCCCCGCCTACACCGCCGGTCTGGAGGGCACCCCCAACGAGCTGAAGCTGAAGTACCTGGCAGACAACGACTTTGCCGCCCTGTCCGGCGAGGCCCTGCGGGACGCCATTAAGAACGAGATTAAGAAGAAGGACGGCTCCCTGGTGGGCAAGATGGCCTCCCAGGGCACCACTCCCCGCCGGCTCACCGATCTCATCGGCTCTCTGTGCGATCTGACCTCCGGCTCCGGCGACAAGGGTACCCCCATTGTCTACATCCAGGGCTACTTTGACAACTACACCACGGAATAATGCACAACAGCCCGCCCACCGTCTATGCCGGTGGGCGGGCTGTCTGTTTCCGGGCAAAAGGAAGGGGCCCGCCGCAGAATGGAAAGATTCTGCGACGGGCCCCTTGTTGTGTTTACTGCTTCCCCGCGCAGGCGGTGCAGCCGCCGCAGCCGGGGTGGCTCTGGCTCCACAGCTTCTCCGCAGTGGGCGTCCAGTTGTCCGCATAGGGATGGGTCTTGGCGGTGAGGTGATCCACACTCTCGGGGGACTGGGGATCCGTGGAGTGGGCGCCGGTCTCATGGACCATCTTCTCAATGAACTCCGGATTCTCCAGCATGGGGCAGGGACGGAGCATGTTCTCATTGAAGGGCTGGTTGTCGTGATAGGCCATAAACATGGGGGAGCGCAGGCAGTCCAGCAGGCTCTTCTCCCGGATGTTGGAGTCGGAGTAGTGGATGAACACGCAGGGGTCCACGTCGCCGTTGGCGTTGATGTGCAGGTAGCGCCGGCCGCCGGCAATGCAGCCGCCCACGTACTCTGCGTCGTTCTGGAAGTCCATGGCGAAAATGCCCTTGGTCTCCCGCATGGCCCGGATGCGGTGGTAGATCTCCTCCCGCTGCTCGGGGGTGGGCATCAGCTCGGGGGCAGCATCGTTGCCCACAGGCATATAGTGGAAGAACCAGATGAAGTAGGCCCCCAACTCCATGATCTTATCATAGAAGGCCTCGCTGGTGATATCCTTGTAGTTGACGCTGGTATAGCAGGTGGAAATGCCGAAGGGCAGCTTGTGGCTCTTCAGCAGGGCCATGGCGTCGGTGACCTTTTTGTAGATACCGTCGCCCCGGCGGGAGTCATTGGCCTCTTCAAAACCCTCCAGGCTGATGGCGGGGATGAAGTTGCCCACCCGCAGCAGATCCTGGCAGAAAGCCTCGTCAATGAGGGTGGCGTTGGTGAAGGACAGGAAGGCCACGTCGTTGTGCTTCTCACACAGGGCAATCAGGTCCTTCTTCCGCACCAGGGGTTCGCCGCCGGTATAAATGTACATATAGATGCCCAACTGCTTGCCCTGAGTGATGATGGAGTCAATCTCATCAAAGCTCAGGTTCAGCTTGTTGCCGTACTCCGCCGCCCAGCAGCCGGTGCAGTGCAGGTTGCAGGCGGAGGTGGGGTCCAGCAGAATGGCCCAGGGGATGTTGCAGCCGTACTTCTTGCGGCACTCCTCCTGCTTGGGCCAGCCCACCAGATTGGCGTTGACAAAGAAGTTGTTGAACACCGTCTTGAGCACGTCGGGATCGGTCTGGGTCCACACCTTTTCAATCAGCTGGTGCCAGCAGGAGTCCTTGTCGTTGATAACCCTGTCAAAGGCAGCGCGCTGGGGCGCCAGAGTGTCGCCGGCAAATTTGTTTACCATGTCCATGACCTTAGCCATGTTGTTCATGGGGTCCTTATCCAAATAATCAAAGACCTTGGCCAGGCCATAGCGCTTCAAACTGTCAGGAATTTTCATTTTTCTTTCCCCTTTCGCAGCATAGTCGTCCCATCAATTATGGTTATGATACCCCCCTTTCCTCCAAAGGGAAATAGACAAAACCCCTTTCCTGTCCAAAGTCTATACAAAAACAGCAGTTTGCTTAAATTCTACGCCGCAGCACCCGAAAACTTTCTTTCATTTTCACAATTGCAATACATCATTTTCAGGACTACATTCCTCTTTTCCTTGCTTTTCCATCTCCGTCAGGCTAAAATGGCCCTAAAGGGGGCGGAATTATGGAGCTCAGTGCCGATGCCCGGGCCGCGTTTGACGCCATGCGGGAGGGTATTACCATCATTGACACCAGCGGAACCATTGTCTTCGGCAACCGGGCCTATCTGGAATTTCTGAAAAAGGATTTGGGCCGGGAGGTGGGACCCATTGAGGGCAAGCGCCTGCGGGAGCTGCGGCCGGGGGCCCGGCTGCCCGATGTGCTGGAGGCGGGCAGGCCCATTCTCCACCTCACCCGAAAGGAAATCAAGGACTTCTATTTTGTCAATATGTACCCCATCTACCAAAACGGTAGCCTCATCGGCGGACTGAGCGTGGTCACCTTTCTGGAGGACGCCTATCAGGCCAAGGAGGAGCTGGAGGCAGTGGAGGCCCGCAGCCAGCAGGTCATCCGCCGCATCAACAAGGCCAACGGCGCCCGGTATACCTTTGGGGACATTGTGGCGGTGAGTCCCGCCACCGTCCAGGTGAAGGAGCTGGCCATGAAGGTGGCGGCCACAGATGCCGCCGTGCTGCTGGAAAGCGAGAGCGGCACCGGCAAGGAGCTCTACGCCCAGGCCATCCACAACGCCAGCGCCCGGCGGGACGGGGTCTTTGTGGCCATCAACTGCGCCAGCTTCAACGCCAACATGCTGGAGTCGGAGCTCTTCGGCTATGTGGAGGGGGCCTTTACCGGCGCCAAACGAGGCGGTAAAATCGGCCTGTTTGAGGCCGCCGCCGGCGGCACCCTCTTCCTGGACGAGATTTCGGAAATGGATTTGGGCCTCCAGGCCAAGCTGCTCCGCGCCCTCCAGGAGCACCGCATCCGTCCGGTGGGCAGCGTAAAGGAGGTGGACGTGGACGTGCGGGTGGTGGCCGCCTGCAACGCCAGCCTGAGCCAGTACATTCAGGAGGGCAAGTTCCGTAAAGACCTCTACTACCGGCTCAATACCTTTCCCATTCACATCCCGCCCCTGCGGGAGCGGCCGGAGGATATCTCCCCTCTGGCCAACGTCATCCTCAATCAGCTCTCCCACAAGCTCCGCCGCCCCTTCTCCATCACCGTGGACGCCGTCCAGCGGCTGCGGGAGCACAGCTGGCCGGGCAACGTGCGGGAGCTGCGCAACGTGCTGGAGTTCTCCGCTTACCTCACCCCCTCCGGCATCATTACCCGGGCCTCTCTACCCAATGATTTGACCCGGCAGCAGGAGGATGAGAGCCTCACCCTGGCCCAGCGCACCCGGGCCTTTGAAAAACAGGTCATTCTCAGTCTCCTGGCCCGGAACGGCTCCTCTCTGGAAGGGAAGAAAAAAACCGCCGCCCAGCTGGGCATCTCCCTGGCCAGCCTGTACAACAAGCTTAACACCCCTGAGAAATAGGAATTCCAGTTTTTTAGAATGCACTTCCAGTATTTTAGAATCCTTTGTGCCGCAGTTGGTTCCGGTTTTTTCGCTCTCACTGGTGTGCCCTTCTCCCGGAATCGCTTCCAAAAATTTAGAATTGCTTCCCCGCCGTGACGCTCGGGAAGAAGCCCGGATTTCCTGCTGCCGCAGGAGATTCCGGGCTTTTTTCGCCGTCCGGAAAAGTTGGCACATCCTTTGCAAAATATAGGGCTGCAATCAAGGTAAGAGAGGATTGCGGTTCCGCCGGGCGGGTGCCCGGACAAGTTAAAGAGGAGGTACATCCATGTTAGCAGCACTCGGTTTTATCACAGTTGTGGTCATGCTTGTCCTGATCATGACCAAGAAGGCCTCGCCGCTGGTGGCGCTCATTGTGGTTCCCGTGGTCACCGGCATCATCGCCTGCTTCTTTATGGCCGTTGTTCCGGAGGGCGCTCCGGAGGGTACGGCGGGCGTGGTTGACTTTGTCGCCAACTTCAAATCCCTGGGCGGTATGATTACCGGCTCCAAGGGCATCGGTTCGGTGGCCGCCACCGGCGTCATGTTCATTTTCTCCATCCTGTTCTTCGGCATTCTCACCGACGCCGGCACCTTCCGTCCCATCATTAAAGGCATCCTGAACCTGGTGGGCACCGACCCGGTGAAAATCGGCATCGGCACCGCCATTCTGGCCGCCATTGTTCACCTGGACGGTTCCGGCGCCGTCACCTTCCTGATCTGCGTACCCGCCCTGCTCCCCCTGTATGACGCGCTGGGTATGCGCCGCACCACCCTGGCCACCATCGTGGCTCTGTCTGCCGGCACCATGAACATCCTGCCCTGGGGCGGCCCCACCATCCGCGCCGCCACCGCGCTGGGCATGGGTGATAACGCCGTGGCCTTCTTCATGCCCGTCCTCCCCGCCGTGCTGGTGGGTCTGGTGTGCGTGCTGGTCATTGCCGCCTTCCTGGGCGCCGGTGAAAAGAAGCGCATCGGTGCCGTGGCGCTCCAAGCCGTGGGCCACACCGAGCAGGAGCTCACCGACGAGCAGAAGGAGCTGCTGCGTCCCCACCTGTTCTGGGTAAACATCATCCTCATCATCGCCGCCATCGCTTCCCTGCTGTTCTCCGGCTTTGCTCCCGCCGTGGTCTTCATGGTGTTCTATGTGCTGGCCACCGTCATCAACTACCCCAGCGTGAAGGTTTCCAAGGCCCGGGTGGACGCCCACGCCAAGGAAGCGCTGATGATGTGCTCCGTGCTCTTCGCCGCCGGCTGCTTCACCGGCATCATGCAGGGCACCGGCATGATTACCGAGATGTCCAACGCTCTGGTTGCCATTATCCCCAACTCTCTGGGCAAGTTCTTCCCCGTCATCGTGGGTATCATCGGTATGCCCGCCTCCCTGCTGTTTGACCCCGACTCCTTCTACTATGGTGTGCTGCCCGTTCTGGCGGAGACCGCCGAGGGCTTCGGCGTCACCGGCCTGGACGTGGGCCGTGCCGCCATCCTGGGTCAGATGACCGTGGGCTTCCCCGTCTCCCCCCTCACCGCCTCCACCTTCCTGCTGGTGGGTCTGTCCGGTGTGGACTTCGGCGAGCACCAGAAAAAGACCATTCCTCTGGCCTGGCTGGTCTCCCTGGTGATGGTCGTGGTGGCCATCATCACCCGCGGCATCGCCATCTGAGCCCGTTCTCCCATCCATCCACCTTTTTGTTGAGAAAGGAAGTCATTGTATGAAAAGCATCCGCATTGGCAGCGGCGCGGGCTACGCCGGCGACCGCCTGGAGCCCTCCCTGGAGCTCATCGAGAAGGGCAACCTGGACTACATCAGCTACGAGTGCCTGGCTGAACGCACCATCGCCATCGGCCAGCAGGCCAAGCTGAAGGACCCCACCAAGGGATACAACGGCCTGCTGGAGCACCGCATGGAGAAGGCCCTCCCCCTGTGCTGGGAACACAAGGTGAAGCTCATCACCAACATGGGCTCCGCCAACCCCCAGGCCGCCGCCAAGAAGTGCGTGGAGATTGCCCGCAAGCACGGCCTTACCGGCATGAAGATCGCCTGCGTCACCGGCGATGATCTGCTGCCCGTCATTGACAAGTACATGGACACCGAGGTGTGGGAGACCCACGAGCCTCTGTCCAAGCTCCCCGGTGAGATTGTCTCCGCCAACGCCTACATGGGCGTGGAGGGCATTCTGAAGGCCCTGGACCAGGGCGCCGACGTGGTCATCACCGGTCGCGTGGCCGACCCCGCCATCTTCATGGCCCCCATGATCCACGAGTTCGGCTGGTCCCTGGAGGACTGGGACAAGCTGGGCAAGGGCACCATTATGGGCCACCTGCTGGAGTGCGGCGGCCAGGTCACCGGCGGCTACTTCGCCGAGCCCGGCAAGAAGGACGTGCCCGGCGTGGGCCATCTGGGCTTCCCCATCATCGAGGTGTTCGAGGACGGCTCCTTCTTCGTCACCAAGGTGCCCGAGGCCGGCGGCATGGTCACCGTGGAGACCTGCTCCGAGCAGATCTGCTATGAGATTCACGATCCCGAGAACTACCTCACCCCCGACGTGGTGGCCGACTGCAAACAGATTGCCTTCACTGAGGTGGAGAAGGACAAGGTGGCTGTCACCGGCATCACCGGCAAGCCCAAGACCGAGACCTTCAAGTGCTCCATCGGCTACAAGGACTGCTTCATCGGCGACGGTGAAATCAGCTACGGCGGCCCCGGCTGCGTGGCCCGGGGCAAGCTGGCCCTGGAAATCCTCAAGGAACGGCTGGAGCTGGTGGCTCCCAATGTGTTCGACGAGCTGAAGTTCGACATCCTGGGCTGCAACAGCCTGTACTGGAACCCCGACTACAAGTACAATGAGGAGCCCAGCGAGGTGCGCATCCGGGTGGCCGGCCGCGCCAAGACCCGCGCCGAGGCCGATATCATCGGCAACGAGGTGGAGGCCCTGTACACCAACGGCCCCGCCGGCGGCTGCGGCGCCGTCAAGCGCACCCGGGACATCGTCTCCGTGGCCTCCATCCTGGTGAGCCGCTACGATGTCAAGCCCGAGGTCGAAATTCTCACCGTCTGATTCCGGATTAGAAAGGAAGCGTCTGTTATGAAACTTTGGGATATCGCCCACTCCCGCACCGGCGATAAGGGCAACATCTCCAACATCTCCCTCATCGCCTATGACCCCAAGGATTACGCCCTGCTGTGTGAGAAGGTCACCGCCGAGAAGGTGAAGGAGCACTTCAAGGGCATGGTAAAGGGTGAGGTGGTTCGCTATGAGCTGCCCAACATTCACGCCCTCAACTTCGTGATGTACGCCGCCCTGGGCGGCGGCGTCACCCGCTCCCTGTCCGTGGATATGCACGGCAAGGGCCTGTCCTCCTACCTGCTGGACATGGAAATCTGAGTTTTCCCTTTCCTTTCCCAACATCCCATAAGAAGAGGGGCGGCCTTCCGAAGCTTCGGAAGGCCGCCCCTCTTCTTCTCTTTTACAATAAGGTGATTCCCTTGATTACCATGGCGATTCCGCCAACGAGCAGAATCGCGCCCCCCACCTTTGTGGTCACCGGGGAGCGCATTCCCCGAAAGACCTCGTGGAGCTTTTCAAAGGGGATCAGCACAAACAGAGCGCCCAGCACCGCCAGGAAAGCGCCCACCGACAGATAGCCCGACATGTCCTCACCGCCGTTTCCTCGTAATGTCCCCATTGTAACAGGGATGCCCTTCCATTGCAAGCCCCGCCCCGCTGTGTTAAAATAAAGGCAGTATGTTGTAGCTGCAACGGGGGTGTCTGTGTGAGAACGGAAGATTGGGCGGTGCTCCGCCGTTCTCCCCTGTTTCGGGGCATGGAACCGGAGGAGCTGTCCGCCCTGCTGGACTGTCTGGGGGGACGGCCCCGGCGGATGAAAAAAGGGGAGGTGCTCCTGAACGCCGGCGCCCCCGCCACCCACCTGGGGGTAGTGCTGGCCGGACGGGTGCAGGTCAGCCGTCTGAAGGCGGACGGACAGCGGATTGTAATGGGAGAAATCCCGCCCGGCCACCTGTTTGCCGAGTCCTTTGCCTGCGCCCGGGCGGAGGAGCTGCCCGTCACCGTCACCGCCTCGGCGGAGGGGGCGGTGCTGTTGCTGGACTGCCGGCGGCTGTCCACCCCCTGCTCCACCGCCTGTGCCTTCCACGGCAGGCTGATTTCCAACCTGCTGTGGGTGCTGGCAGACAAGAACCTGACCCTGGCGGGCAAGGTGGAGGCTCTGTCCGGCCGTACCATCCGGGAGCGGCTGCTGGCCTACCTGGAGGAGCTGTGTCTCCGGGCGGGGCGGAACACGGTCACCGTCCCCTTTGACCGGCAGGCCCTGGCGGACTACCTGTGCGTGGAGCGCAGCGCCCTCTCCCGCACCATCGGACAGCTGCGGCGGGAGGGAATTCTGGAGGCAAACCGGTCAAAGTTTACCCTGAAGCGGCTGTAAGCCCGGCTGCTTCTGCCCGCGGCACGGCGAAAAATTATACAAAGGAGGCCACTCCATGGGAACGTATCTGCTGGCCCTGGACCAGGGCACCACCAGCTCTCGGGCCATTCTCTTTGACCGGGAGCAAAATATCATTGCCGTCTCCCAGAAGGAATTTACCCAGCTCTACCCCAGAGAGGGATGGGTGGAGCATGATCCCATGGAAATCTGGTCCTCCCAGTACGGGGTGATGATGGAGGTCATCGCCCAGTCCGGGGTGAAGCCGGCGGACATCGCCGCCATCGGCATCACCAACCAGCGGGAGACCACCATCCTGTGGGACAGGGCGACAGGGCGCCCCATTTGCAACGCCATTGTCTGGCAGTGCCGCCGGACGGCGGAGCTGGTGGACCGGCTCCGGGCCCAGGGACTGGAGGAGCATATCCGCAGCACCACCGGTCTCATCCCCGACGCCTATTTTTCCGCCACCAAGATTGCCTGGATTCTGGACCAGGTGGAGGGGGCCAGGGAACGGGCCCGGCGGGGGGAAGTCCTCTTCGGCACGGTGGACAGCTGGCTGCTGTGGAAGCTCACCGGCGGAGCGGTCCACGCCACCGATGTGACCAACGCCTCCCGCACCATGCTCTACGACATCAGAAAGCTGGACTGGGACGACACCCTGCTCCAGGCCCTGGACATCCCCCGGGCCATGCTGCCCCGGGTGTGCTCCTCCAGCGAAATCTACGGCTATACCAATATCCAGGGCGTCTCCATCCCCATCGCCGGTATGGCCGGGGACCAGCAGGCCGCCCTCTTCGGTCAGACCTGCTTTACCCCCGGAGACGCCAAGAACACCTACGGCACCGGCTGCTTTTTGCTGATGAACACCGGCACAAAGCCCTGCTTCAGCTCCCACGGCCTGCTCACCACCATTGCCGTGGGCCTGGGCGGAACGGTGCAGTACGCCCTGGAGGGCTCGGTCTTTGTGGGCGGGGCGGTCATCCAGTGGCTGCGGGACGAACTGCGCTTTTTCCCGGAGAGCCGGGACGCGGAGTACTATGCCCAAAAAGTACCTGACAACGGCGGGGTCTACCTGGTGCCCGCCTTCACCGGCCTGGGCGCCCCCTATTGGGACATGTACGCCCGGGGCATTCTGGTGGGGCTCACCCGGGGCACCCGGCGGGAGCACATCATCCGGGCGGCCCAGGAGTCCATCGCCTACCAGGTGGCCGACCTGGTCCACGCCATGGAGGGGGATACCGGTCTGCCCCTGCGCACCCTCCGGGCGGACGGCGGGGCCTGCCGGGACGCCTTCCTGATGCAGTTCCAGGCGGATGTTCTGGACCGGCAGGTGCTCCGCCCCGCCATCCGGGAGACCACCGCCCTGGGGGCGGCCTGTCTGGCCGGTTTGGCGGCGGGGGTGTGGGGGGACAGCGGGGAGCTGAAGGCCCTCCGCCGCCCGGACACCAGCTTTGTCCCCGCCATGGAGGCCCCCCGCCGGGACGAGCTGATGGGGCAGTGGCACCGGGCGGTGGAACGCTGCCGGGGCTGGGCGGAATAGCCCCGCCGGTTCGACAAAGCCTCCTGTCTTTCCCAATCCTTCTCTCTTGCAGGATGAGGAAAAAGAGAGTAGAATAGACCCCAGAAGACAGGAGGCCCTAAACCATGCAAAATTTGGATGTTTTTTCCTACCAGTGCGGCGTAATCGACTGTTTTAACGAGATGGTGTACGCCGGGGTGAAGTCCCTGGCCCTCAGCCGCCCCATGGACAGCGCGGCGGAGCGGGACGCCCTTGTCCCCTTTGCCCGGGAAAGCTGCGGGCGCTATGGAAACCAGCTGTACATAGAGGACGAGCCGCTGCTCACCGACCTCTTTCCCATCTCCATGAATCTGGGCAAGCACAACATGCTTTTCTACCGGGCGGACCATATTCTGGAGCAGTACCTCCGGCTGAAGCGGTGGAAGGCGGCCCTGGTGCGGGAAAAGGTCTATTTCGGCGGCAACCGCACCCAGATTGCCTGGGATTACGGCCGGCTGCTCTCTTATCCCGAGGAGGCCATCCGCCGCCTGATCGCTGAAAACCCGGAAAAAGAACTGCTGTAATTTTTCTTGACGGACGCCCCCATCGGTGGTATAGTATCAGGGTAGTCTAAATGCACGGCCTGAACTCACATTGTTGTAGTCATCGTCGCTCTTCAGACGATGCGCAGCATGTGAGTTTTTCTTTGTCATTTAGCTCCAAATTTTTTCTCAGGAGGTACCTTTATGTATCACGGTACTGTCAAGTGGTTCAACGAGACCAAGGGCTTCGGCTTCATCTCCAACGACGAGGGCGGCGACGACGTGTTCGTGCACTTCTCCGCCATCGTGTGCGACGGCTTCAAGACCCT
>CALWOL010000049.1 GCA_944383135.1 uncultured Flavonifractor sp. | reverse complement strand
AGCACCTGGCCCTCCGTCCACGGATGTGCGTAATCACATGCCCTGGTATAATACCACAGTCTTTCCCATTTTGCAAGGATTTTTTCCCTTTCCCCGCAAAAAAGAGCCCGGATCCATCCGGGCTCTTTTTTGACAGGTCTCAGGATTCTTTCCAGGTGGTGTTGACCTGGCTCCAGTAAGTGTCGTTGGCAAAGTATTCCGGATTGAAATGGAAACCGCTGCCGGGCTCCAGAACGATGTCTTTGATTTGGGACACATCAATGGGACAGGACAGAGAGAGGCGGATATGGTCGGCGCGGAACCAGTACCCATACTCTGCATCGTTTTCCCCTCTGCTGAGCCCCCTGCTTATTGTGGCCACCCGACGGAACTCCGCCTCCACTCTGGCGCCGTCCGCCAATACCACCCACGCCTCCCAGGGGCCGTATGTTTTCTCCGCTTCATTGTAGGCATCGCCGTCCATAATGAGCAAGTCAAAGGTCACCGAAATGGGAGACAAGGTCAGGTCATCCACCACTACAAAAGCACTGTCGCCCAGCCATATCACGTCTCTTCCCCGGAAGTCGTAGCTGGCAGTGGAAATAACAGGGAGCACCAATTCAAAGTCCATCCCCTCCAGCACAGAAACGCGCTCCGCCCCCTGCCACACCGTCAGGCGGCTGATGCCATCAATCCAGCAGTAGGTCCCGTCCTCCGGCAAGTCGTCGAAGGCATTGACGCAAAGAACAAATTCCAGGCCTTCTGTGCGGTAAGAGGTGTAACCCGCAAAAAATCCTCGCTCCATGGCCAGGTCGGTGCACTTCTCATCGGTGTAGAACTGGCAAACCACACCCGTATCCGTCCAGTCCCCCTCCAGAACGGGATAGCCATCGTCCATCGGGGACAAATCCGCCCCTTCCGGCGGGATGAACTCCGCCACAGCATAGAGCTGCTCCTGGTCGGCCACCACTTCCTTGATGACAATGGCAGCCCCGGAGCCGTTCAAATCCTCAAACCTCAGGTTGACCTGCTCCGCCCCCAGCCGCTCCCGCTGGGTCTCGCTGGTGATGCCGAACAGCGCCCGGAAGGCCGGGGATATCCCCGCCAGGGAGGCCGCCCCCACCGCTCCGATGAGCAGGCAGGCCGCCGCCACCGCCGCGATGAGCGCCCGGTAGGGCAGGCGCATGCTCCTCTTTTTCCGCTCCCCGGTACCCGCCGCCAGCCGGTGGACCAGAGCTTCCTTTTCTCCGGGGGTAAACCGCAGTTTTTCCAGTTCTTCACGATAGCCCGCCATAGCCCTGTCCCTCCAATTCTGTCCGCAATTTCCGTCGGGCCCGGCTCATCCTGGCCCGCACCGCCTCCGGCTGGAGGCCCAGCATGTCCCCGATTTCTTTGGTGTCGTAGCCCATGTAGTAGTAGAGCACCAGCACCTCCCGGTATTTTTCAGGCAGCGCCTGGACCTGCTCCAGGACGCCCCCCTCCTCCGGCTGGAAGGCGGCCTGCTCCGCCACCGTGTCCAGCCCCACGGTCCGGGTACGCCAGGGGCTGCGGCGGAGGTTTTTGCAGGCGTTCACCGTCACCCGCACCAGCCAGGCCCGCTCGTGCTCCGGGCCCTCAAATTCCCCGGTATGGTCCAGCCGCTTGAGCAGCACCTCCTGGCACACATCCTGGGCGTCCGGCACAGAGTTCAACATGGAGTAGGCCACCCGCAGCAGCTGGTCCGAATAGGTCTCCACCAACCGCCGGGCCAGCGCCTCTCTCCCCTGCTGTTCCACAGTCCTCCCTCCCTTATGTTCCTCTTCACCTCATACACACCTCAGCGCGGCCAAACGTGACAAAAATACCGCGGCAGGTCCCGGGATTTCCCCTGCGGACCCGCCGCGGCAGCTTCAGCAGTTCTGGTTTCAGTTGTTCATCTGGGCGCTCATGGCCTGGTCAAAGTGCTCGTTGATCTGCTTGGTAAACTCCAGAGCGGCGTTATAGCCCATCTTCTTGTGGCGGTTGTTCATGGCGGCCACCTCGATGATGACGGCCAGGTTCCGGCCCGGCTTCACAGGGACGGTAAGGGACGGGACCTTTACATCCAGAATGGTGGTGTACAGGTTCTCCAGGCCCAGCCGGTCGTACATGGCCCCGTCCTTCCACTGCTCCAGGCTGATGACCATGTCGATATCCGCCTCTTCCTTGACGGCGCTCATACCGAACAGGCGGCGCACGTCAATGACGCCGATGCCCCGCAGCTCGATATAGTGGCGGATGAGCTCGGGGGCGGTGCCCACCAGGCCGCCGGTGACGGTCTGCTTGATTTCCACCGCGTCGTCGGCGATGAGGCGGTGGCCCCGCTTCACCAGCTCAATGGCGGTCTCGCTCTTGCCCACGCCGGACTCCCCCAGCAGCAGCACGCCCTCGCCGTACACCTCCACCAGCACCCCGTGGCGGGTGATGCGGGGGGCCAGGTAGGATTTCAGCGAGGCGATGATGGTGCTCATCAGCACGCTGGTGGTGTCCTGGCTGCGGAGCACAGTGCGGTCGTACTTCTCCGCCATCTCCATGCACTCCGGATAGGGCTCAATGCCCCGGGAGATGATGAGGGCCGGGATATCCTGACTGAGCAGCTGCTCAAAGCTGGCCCGCCGCTGGTCGGGGGTCAGGCCGGAGAGATAGGTGTCCTCCACCTTGCCGATGACCTGAAGCCGGTGGGGGTCAAAGTAATCGAAAAAGCCGGTGAGCTGCAGACCGGGCCGGTTCACGTCCTCGGTGCGGATGGTCTGGTCCTCATAGCCCGCCGCCCCCCGGAGCACCTCCAGCTTGAACTGCTTAATCAGCTCCCCCAGCTTGACAGAATACAGACTTTCCATGACCCATTCCTCCCTGTAAGGTTCTTTTCTGCATTATACCATTTTCTTCCCGAAAAATGCAACCGGCCATTTATTCTACAAATGTAGTTGACATGTATCTTCTACTGTTGTAGAATAAAGTCAAAGGAGGTGCCGTTATGAAGCAATCCATCCGCCGCCTGCCCGACGCCGAGCTGGAGGTGATGCAGGCCCTGTGGCGATGTGAGCCCCCCGCCGCCCGGAGCGACGTGGAGGGCCAGCTGGGCCGTCCCCTGGCCCCCACCACCCTGCTCACCCTGCTGACCCGGCTGGGGGAAAAGGGGTTTCTCCGCACCGACAAGGAGGGCCGCCGGAGCCTGTACACCCCCCTCATTACCCAGGCCGACTACCTGGCGGCCCAGAGCCGCGCCTTTGTGGAGACGGTGTGCGGCGGCAGCCTGCCCGCCTTTGCCGCCGCCCTGTGTGACAGCGGCCTGAGCCGGGAGGAGCTGGACGAGCTGCGGACCCTGCTGGAGGAGGGGCGGCTATGAGCACCGGCTGGGTGTTCTGGCGGCTGACCCTGGGGCTGATTTTGGGCATCGCGCTTGCCTGGGCGCTGCGCCGGAAAAGCGAGGGGGGCGAGTTTCTCTCTTCAGGAAAGAACAGGGCCAGGTATATGCCCTTTTTCCCCTATTGGCTTCTTCCCCTGTTCCTGCTGCTTGAGCTGCTCCTGACGCTCCTGTTTCCCGCCTTGGAGGGGCAGGATATCCTGCTGGGCATCCTGTTCCAGGTATTTCTCCAGCTGGCGGTGTACGACGGGGTGCTGCTGCTCCTGCTTCCCCTGCTGCGGCGGTGGATTCGGCCCGAGACCTGCGTGGCGCTGTGGCTGCTGCCCAACTACCTCTATCTGGCCCAGCAGAGCAGCTTTCAGCCCTCCCGCCCCCTGCTGGTGCTCCCTGTCCCCGGCTGGGTCATGCCAATCATCTGCCTCATCTGGCTGGCGGGCTTTGTGGGGGTGCTGGGGTGGAAAATTCTCTCCCACCTGCGCTTCCGGCGGCGGATTTTGAAGGGCGCCCGGCCCGTCACCCAGCCGGAGGACGCCCGGCTGTGGGAGGAGCTGCGGCAGCGGGCGGGACTGGCCCGGAAGCGCTGGCCCCTGCTGGTCTCTCCCCAGGTGTCCTCCCCCCTGTCCATCGGTCTGTTTGCCTCCACCATCCAGGTGGTGCTGCCGGAGCGGAACTACACCCGGGAGGAGCTGGACCTCATCCTCCGCCATGAGCTCATCCACATCGGCCGGGGGGACAGCTCGGCCAAGTTCTTCCTGGCCTTCTGCTCCGCCCTGTGCTGGTTCAATCCCCTGGTGTGGGCCGCCATGGGGCGGGGGGCGGAGGAGCTGGAGCTGAGCTGCGACCAGGAGGTGCTGGCCTGGGCGGGTGAGGAGAAGGGCGAGGAGTACGCCCGGCTGCTGCTGCGCACCGCCGGGGAGCAGGCCGGCTTCACCACCTGCCTGTCCGCCTCCGCCGCCTCCCTGCGCTACCGGCTGCGCCAGGTGCTGCATCCTGTGGAGCGGGGCCTGCACAGCGGCGTGGCGGGGCTGGCCATTTTCGCCCTCATTCTCACCGGCGGCCTGGTCTCCCTGGGCTACGGCGCGGGCACCGTCCGGGAGGTCCTCTCCGCCCGGGACGGCCGGGAGATCTCCGGAATTGAGCAGATTTACCGCTTCCACGACAGCAAAAACGGCTCCCTCTGCCGGCCGGACAGCCAGCAGGCCCTGCTGGACTATGTGGAGAATCTGGAGCTTCAAACCATCACCGGCTTTGTCTCCTATGAGAGCGGCGGAGAGGAGCTGTGGCTGGAGTGCCGCCTGGACGGGGAGGATGGCTTCCGCCTGGTGGTGCAGGACAACCTGGTACACCTCTACCCCGTCAATCGCCTCTACAACCCCCAGTCCTATCAGGTGGCCGGAGGGGTGGACTGGGCCTGGCTGGACAGCCGGCTCACCCCGGAATAGGCGGGAAATAATTTGGTGTTTTTGAAAAAAATACTTGCAATTTTCCCCCACCTCTGCTATTATATCATTCGATGCTTTGTAAAAAGCGTATCCTGACGAGCGAGGAGGTATAAGCGAATGGCCAAATGTGAATTTTGCGACAAGGGCGTTGTGTTCGGCATCCAGGTTTCCCACTCTCACCGCCGCTCCAACCGTCCCTGGAAGCCCAATGTGAAGCGCGTCAAGGCGATTGTCAACGGCACGCCCAAGCACGTCTATGTGTGCACCAGATGCCTCCGTTCGGGTAAGGTCACCCGCGCTGTGTAATAGCATAGA
>CALWOL010000048.1 GCA_944383135.1 uncultured Flavonifractor sp. | reverse complement strand
CGGGCGGCAAGTAACAGTCCTCACGCAGCTGGCAGACCGTATTACGCGTTGCACGCGTCCGCGAGGAACAAAGGGCTATGCCCGCATAGTGACAACCACCAGCTTCGCTGGTGGATGTGTTCATTCGGGACTTTGATGAAGGATCCTCCCGCCGGTCTCAAAAAAGCCATGCATTTTTTCTATTGAATTTCTCCACCGGGTCCTTATAATAAGGTTTTCGGGCGAAGCTGCCCAAAAACCTTACACCCTACAAGTACGGGAAGGAACTCTCATGGAAAAAATTCTCTCTGCTCCGGCGGAGCGGCCCCGCCGCTCCAGCCCCATTCTCTCCCTCACCTGGCCCATCTTTATCGAACTGCTGCTTCAGATGCTGGTGGGCAACGCCGACCAAATCATGGTGGGCTGGTATGACGTCAACGGCGTGGGAGCCATCGGCAACGCCAACCAGATCACCAGCCTGCTGCTGCTGGTTTTCTCCGTCATCTGCACCGCGTCCATGATTCTGATTGCCCAGTATCTGGGCGCTGGAGACACCAGGCGGGTCAACCAGACTTATACGGTATCCCTGGTGGTCAACGGCGCCTTCGGACTGGCCATCGGCGGGCTGCTCATCGCCCTGTGCGGTCCCGCCTTCCGCCTGATGCAGGTACCGGAGGCCATTTTTGCCGACGCCTGCCTGTACATCCGCATCATCGGCGGCGGAATGGTATTTCAGGCTGTCTATCTCACCTATACCGCCTTCTTCCGCAGCAGCCAGATGATGAAGGAGACCATGCTCATTTCGGTGCTGATGAACCTGCTGAACATCGGCGGCAACGCCCTGCTCATCAACGGCTCCCTGGGCCTGCCCGCCCTGGGGGTAGCGGGAGCCGCCCTGTCCAGCGACATCTCCCGCGTCTTCGGCGTGGTGGTCATCGCCTGGCTGTTCCGCAGGCGGTTCGGCCCGGTCATCCGCCTGTCCCATCTGCGCCCCTTCCCCGGGGACCAGCTGCGGCGGCTGCTGCACATCGGCCTGCCCACCGGCGGCGAGTCCATCTCCTATAACCTCTCTCAAATCTGCATCCAGTCCGTCTGCAACCGTTTTGCCCTCTTTGTCATCAATACCCGGGTGTATGCCAACATGTTCGCCATGCTCACCTATACGTTTGCCTCCGCCGTGGCCCAGGCCGCCCAGGTCATTGTGGCCCGGCTGATGGGCGCCGAGCGCATTGACGAGGTGGACGCGCGGGTCAAGTCTACTCTGGCGGCGGCAGTGACCATCTCCACCCTGGTGTCCGTAGTGCTCTTTGCATGCAGCACTCCCCTGCTGCGTCTGTTTACCAGCGACGCGGCGGTGCTGGAGCTGTTCCACACCATTATGCTGATTGAAATTCCTCTGGAGGTGGGCAGGGCGGTCAACATCGTCATGTGCCGCTCCCTCCAGGCCTGCGGCGACATCCGATTCCCCATCACCATCTGCGTCATCAGCGCCTGGCTCACCGCCGTGGGGGGCGGGGTACTGCTGTCCGTCTTTGCCGGGCTGGGGCTGGCCGGGCTGTGGATTGCCATGGCCTGCGACGAGTGCTTCCGGGCGGTGCTCTTCCTGTGGCGCTGGCACAGCCGCGCCTGGTGCCGCAAGCGGCTCCTGGCCCTGTAAGTTTGCTCTACCCCGTCAATCTGCCAAAATGGCCGTCCGTTTGGACGGCCATTTTGGCATTTTTGTCTTGACAGATGGTTTTGTATCCGTATAATTAGAATTAGAATAATTCTAATTAGGAGCGGGAGGGCCATGACAAAATACGGGAAAAAGATTCTGGAGCTGGTGGAGGGCTCCCGCAGCCACATGACCGCCGAGCAGATTTACGACCAGCTGCGGCAGAGCTGCCCCGGAGTGGCCCTGGCCACCGTATATAACAATCTGAACCGGCTGTGGGCGGAGGGGCGTATCCGCCGGATTTCCGTGGAGGGGATGGCCGATCGGTATGACCGCACCGCCCGGCATGACCATCTGGTGTGCAGAGGCTGCGGCAAGCTGGCGGACGTCACATTGGAGGATCTGACCCAGCAGCTGGAGCGGCAGGTCGGGGTACAGATTCTGGATTATGACCTCAAGCTGGTATATCTGTGCGACGCATGCCGGAGGAAAGAAAAGGAATCGAAAGGAGGAACCATATGAGCAAATGGATCTGCGGCATCTGTGGATATGTCTACGATGAGGAGAAGGAGGGCGTCCCCTTCCGGGCATTGCCTGAGGACTGGGTCTGTCCTCTGTGCGGCGCCGGTAAACGGCTCTTTTCTCCTCAGGAGGGGCAGCAGCCCGCCCCTCCATCCGCCTCCGGACCCATTTCCCTCCAGGGGGAGTGGACGGAGCTGTCCGCCGGGGCCCTGTCTGCGGTGTGCTCCAACCTGGCCAGAGGCTGTGAGAAGCAGTATCAGGAACAGGAGGCGGCCCTGTTCCGGGAGCTGGCCGGCTTTCTCGCCGCCGCCGCGCCCCCTGTCCCGGATGGAAGCGTGGACAGACTTCTGGAGCTCATCCGGCAGGACCTGAGCCAGGGCTATCCCGCTCTCACCGCCGCGGCCCAGGCGGAGGGCGACCGGGGCACCCAGCGCATCTGCGTCTGGGGGGAGAAGGTAACCCGTATGCTGGAGGCGCTGCTGGAGCGCTACCGTCGGGAGGGAGAGGCCTTCCTCCGGGACACCAATGTCTGGGTCTGCTCCGTGTGCGGCTTTGTGTATGTGGGGGACAGCGCGCCCCAGCTGTGCCCGGTGTGTAAAGTCCCGGACTGGAAATTTGAACGGGTGGAAGGGAGGCGCTGAGAAATGAAACGGCTTGCAGTGAGAAATCTCCGTCTGTGCACCAAGGATTGCCTGTGCCTGTATGTCTGTCCCACCGGCGCCACCGATACGGAGAACAGCATCATCGACACCACCAAGTGCGTCGGCTGCGGCGTCTGTGCCGACGCCTGCCCCAGCGGCGCCATCTCCATGGTGCCCGTCCAGTATCCGCCCCAGCAGAAAAAGGCGGAGGGGGTGGTGGCTCTGGCCAACGCCCTGGCGGAAAGCAAGGCGGTTCAGGAGGGCATGGCCCGGCAGCTGGCGGAGGGGGAACAGGCCCCCGGGCTTTTCCGCCTGCTCACCGCCGTATACCGCTCCGTCCGGCTGGTCAACGAGGATTTGCTCCGGGAGGCGGGCTACATGCTGCCCCAGAGCGCCAACAGCCACAAGCTGCTTAAGAGCTGGTTGGAGACCCCGCCGTCCCCCGATTTCCCGGTGGAGGCGGCAAAGCAGCTGCTGGAACGTATCCCCTGCAACGAAACGGAATAAGCGCAGAAGAGCCGTTGCCTTCGGCAACGGCTCTTCTGCGGCTGTCGAAAAAGTGGCGGAGCCACTTTTTCGAGTAGGATGCAGTCTGCCGCATGCAGGTTTTGTCCGCCTTCGGTGGACAAAACCTACACTTGCAGCCTGAGAAGTGTTTTCAGCCACGCACATGTCGCGGCTGAAAACAGACTGGCACTTTCTTCGCGCCTGCGGGCGCGAACTCTGCGAGGCTTTTTCGACAAGCTGAGAAGGGCCGCTGCCTTCGGCAACGGCCCTTCTCTTTTCTGCGGTTACACCACGCCCTTGCGGACGTTCACCACAAAGTCCTGCACATTGGTCACGATGGTACGCACCGACAGGGAACCCCGGTCCCGCAGCTTGTTTACCGCGAATTCCGAGATGTCCACCGAGTAGAAGTACACCGGGCGCACCACCCCGTCCACCACCCGGTAGGAGGGCGTCATGTTGCCGGTGGCCACCGTATGGAGGGTGGAGGCCATGCAGATGACGGTGGTGGCATTCTTCACCAGCGCCCGCATGGCGTCCTGGCCCTGGTACACATTGCCGTACACCTCCGGCAGGGGGCCGTCGTCCCGGACGGAGCCCACCAGCACAAAGGGCACGTCATGCTGCACACACTCGTAGATGATGCCGTCCTTCACCTTGCCCGAGTGGACAAAGGCGGCAGTGGAGCCCGCCAGCCGGACCGCGTTGAGGGTGTCAATGTGGTTGTAATGGCCGTTGGGCATACTCTTCTGGGTGTAGATATCCTGGCCCAGGGCGGTACGGAGATAGCCCGCCTCCAAATCGTGGGTGGCCAGTGCATTGCCCGCCAGCAGGCCGTGGACATATCCCTCCCGCACCAGGGCGGCAAAGGCGTCCCGGGCGTCATGGTCAAAGGCGCAGGCGGGACCCATCACCCACAGGATGCGGCCGTGGGCCTTCTCATGGCGGAGCAGCTCATAGATGGAGTCGTAGTCCATGGAGTAGGCCGTCTCCCGGGAGCGGCCCTGGCGGAAGGAAAAGGTCTCCTGCTCCCCCTTCTCCTCCTCAAAGCCGTTGGCGTGGATATAGATGCCCTGGGAGCCGTCCTCCGTGCGGCCCACGGCCACCGGCTCCCCCGCCTTCAGATTGCGGAATTCCACCACCGCAATCCTGCCGTCCCGCAGGGCGGCCACGCAGTCCATCCGGCTCTCCTCCGCCAGCAGCCAGGTCCCGTCTACCTTGAAATACTCCGGGAAAATGCTGGTGGCGTGATACCCCTCCGGCGCCACACCGTCCACGGGGGCGGGCAGGAAGGTGACGTCAGGCGCGTCTTTCAGCGGTGCCTGGGTGAAATCAGGCCCGTGGTACTGCGGGAGTATGAAGCTCATAGAAAACAGGACCCCTTTCTCTTTCTGTTGTCCTGTTTATTGTATCACGGCTCACCGGGGAATGGCAATCCCGGCTTTCAGATGTTCTTCTTGATTTGATTGATGGCATTTTTCTCCAGTCTGGAGACCTGGGCCTGAGAAATCCCCACCTCGGCGGATACCTCCATCTGAGTCTTGCCCTGAAAGAAGCGCAGGGCGAGGATGTGGCGCTCCCGCTCGGTGAGCCGGGCCATGGCCTCCTTCAGGGCAATGTGCTCCAGCCAGCTCTCGTCGGTGTTTTTGGAGTCCTTCACCTGATCCATGACGCAGATGGTATCCCCTCCGTGGTCATAGACCGGCTCATAGAGGGATACCGGGTCCAGCACCGCGTCCAGGGCAAAGACCACGTCCTCCCGCTTCAGCTCCAGCATGCGGGCAATTTCGTCGATGCTGGGCTCCCGCTGGTGCTCGGCCACATACTTCTCCTTGGCTTGAAGCACCCGGTAGGCGGTGTCCCGCATGGAGCGGGACACCCGCAGGGTGGAATTGTCCCGGAGATACCGCCGGATTTCCCCCACAATCATGGGCACGCCGTAGGTGGAAAAGCGCACATCCATGTCGATGTTGAAATTGTCGATGGCCTTGATGAGGCCGATGCACCCCACCTGGAACAAATCGTCCACGTTCTCTCCCCGGTTGGAAAACTTCTGGATGACGGAGAGCACCAGGCGCAGGTTGCCGGCAATAAGCTGCTCCCTGGCCTCCAGATCCCCCTGCTTGGTGCGGCGGAGCAGCTCCATGGTCTCCTCGTTTTTCAGCACCTTCAGCTTTGACGTATTGACGCCGCAGATTTCTACCTTTCCCTGCATGGCTCTGCCCCCCTGCCTCGGAATCTGTGTTCAGTATTTCCGCGGCCCACCCTTTCATACGGCGGGACGGAGGGCTATATTTTTTATCGTCAGACCGCTTTCGATGGACTTCGCCCGGCCCCGTTGCTATTTGGGGCGGTGTTGTTTATACTAATATCTACTGAATAAACCGAGGATCGGTTTATTCCCGCGGCGGCAGCCGCGCAATTCCATAAAAACGGCCAAACGGGGCCGTTTTTATGGAATTCAGACATTGTTACAATGCGTATTTTCATTGGAACGCAAGGCGTTCCAATGAAAGTGCAAGGATTTTGGGCCGTATCGCCCGAAACCCTTGCACTTGAACAAAGCCAATCAGCCTTGCAAGCCCTGGCTTTCAAGGCTTGTGGCTTTGTTCACTACGCATTATACTAACGGCAGGGAGGGATGGCTATGCTCACACCCATTCTGGACGGCAATGACCGCCGTCCGCTGTATGAACAGCTCTACCGCCACATCCGGGGGGAAATCGAGGCCGGACGCCTGGCGCCGGGAACCCGGCTGCCCTCCAAACGGGCCCTGGCCGCCCATCTGAAGGTGAGTGTAGTCACCGTGGAGGGCGCCTATGAGCAGCTGCTGGCGGAGGGCTATCTCAGCGCCCAGGCCCGGCGGGGCTTCTTTGTCCAGGCAGGCGCCCAGGAGCCGCCGCCGGAGCCCGGCCCGGCCCCCGCCGCCGCGGAAGCGCCCGCCCGCCCCGCCTTCCGCTGGGACTTCTCCACCAGTGGGGTGGACACCGCCCTCTTTCCCTTTTCCACCTGGGCCAAACTCATGCGGGAGGTCCTGTCCGGCCAGGAGGACCGGCTGCTCTCCGCCCCCCATCCCCAGGGGGTCCCCCAGCTGCGCCAGGCCATTGCCGGACATCTTTACCGCTTCCGGGGCATCCGGGCACACCCGGAGCAGATTGTGGTGGGGGCGGGCTCGGAAACCCTCATCGCCCTGCTGGTCCAGCTGCTGGGACGGCAGGGCGCCTACGGCGTGGAGGACCCGGGCTACGGCAAAACCCACCGGATTCTCACCAGCTGCGGCGTCCGGGTGGAGCCCATCCCCCTGGACAGGCAGGGCCTGCGGGTAGAGGTGCTGGACCAGCGGCAGGTGCGGGTGGTCCACGTCACCCCCTCCCACCACTTCCCCCTGGGCATCATCATGCCCGCCCCCCGGCGGCAGGCCCTGCTGCGGTGGGCAGGCGAGGCGCCGGAGCGGTATATCATCGAGGACGACTACGACAGCGAGTTCCGCTTTTCCGGCAAACCCATCCCCGCCCTCCAGAGCCTGGACAGCGGCGGCCGTGTCATCTATCTGAATACCTTTGCCAAAACCCTGGCCCCCTCGCTCCGGGTGAGCTACATGGTGCTCCCCCCCGCCCTGGCGGAGCGGTGGCAGCGGGAGTTCTGGTTCTACTCCTCCACCGTCCCCTCCTTCGAGCAGTACGCCCTGGCCCGCTTTATGGAGGGGGGCCACTTTGAGCGCCACCTCAACCGCACCCGCACCCGGTACAAGGCCCGGCGGGAGGCGCTGCTGGCCGCCGCCCGCAGCTCCGGCCTGCTGGAGGCGGGGACCTTCTCCGGCGGGGATGCCGGCCTCCACCTGCTGCTGTGGATGGACTGCCGGTGGACGGAGGAAGAGCTGGTGGCGCGGGCCGCCCGGGCGGGCGTGGGGCTCTCCCCCCTGTCCGCCTACGACCTGTCCCCCCCCTCCCCTGACCGCCCTCCCGCCCTGGTTTTGGGCTACACCCGTATCGCCGCCCAGGAGATGGCCCCCGCCCTGGCCCAGCTCAAGCTGGCCTGGCATTTCTGAGCCGCGGGCGCTTTTCGCCGGATTTCGACCCCCGCTCTCCCTTATACTGAACGGGGAGGCGATGGTATGGGCAAGCTGCTCCGGCAGGCCGCCGCCTGTATCGCCCTGTTCTGGGCCAATCCCCCGGCGTTTGTGGAAGCCGTGCTCCGCCCGGGCAGTTTCCGGGGGCGGGAACTGCGCCGTCTGCTGCGGGAGGCGGGAGAATAAATCCGCCGATTTTGCAAGTTCCATCTTGACATCCTGCAAATTTAAGGCTATCCTATCCCTATTGAACGGACAGAGAGGTCCCGAATGAGCTTCGGGCCTCTCTGTCCCCTTTTATTGGGAAAGGAGTCCTCACAGTGACCAAGTATATTTTTGTGACCGGCGGCGTGGTATCCGGCCTGGGCAAGGGCATCACCGCCGCCTCCCTGGGCCGGCTGCTGAAGGCCAGGGGGCTGAAGGTGGCGGCCCAGAAGCTGGACCCTTACATCAACGTGGACCCGGGCACCATGAGTCCCTATCAGCACGGAGAGGTCTTTGTCACCGAGGACGGGGCGGAAACCGACCTGGATCTGGGCCATTACGAGCGGTTTATTGACGAGGATCTGAACCAGTTTTCCAACCTCACCACCGGGCGGGTATACTCCAACGTCATTGCCAAGGAGCGGCAGGGCGCCTACCTGGGGGGCACGGTACAGACCATCCCCCACATTACCGATGAAATCAAGCGCTTCATTTACAGCGTGGGGGAGAAAACCGGCGCCGACGTGGTCATCACCGAAATCGGCGGCACCACCGGCGACATCGAAAGTCAGCCCTTCCTGGAGGCCATCCGGCAGGTGGGTCGGGAGGTGGGCCGGGACAACTCCCTGTACATCCACGTCACGCTGGTGCCCTACCTCCGGGCCTCCGGGGAGCACAAGTCCAAGCCCACCCAGCACTCGGTCAAGGAGCTCCAGGGCTTCGGCATCTCCCCCGATCTCATTGTCCTGCGATGCGACGAGCCCATCCGGGACGAGCGCATTTTTGAAAAAATTTCCGGCTTCTGCGGCGTCAGCCGGGACTGCGTCATTGAAAATGTCACTCTTCCCAACCTGTACGAGGCCCCCCTGATGCTGGAGCGGTCCCACTTCTCCCAAGTGGTGTGCCGGCGGCTGGGGCTTCATACCCCCGCCCCCGACCTGACCGAATGGCAGGCCCTGGTGGAGCGCATTGCCCACCCAGAGCGGAAGGTGACCATCGCCCTGGTGGGCAAATACGTCCAGCTCCACGACGCCTATCTCTCCGTGGCGGAGGCCCTGCGCCACGCGGGCTATCACCTCCGGGCCAACGTGGACATCCGGTGGGTGGATTCCCAGGCTCTCACTCCGGAGACCTGCGGCCAGGCTCTGGAGGGCGCGGACGGCATTCTGGTACCCGGCGGCTTCGGCGGCCGGGGGATTGAGGGGATGGTGGCCGCCGCCCGGTACGCCCGGGAGCGCCGGCTGCCCTACCTGGGCATCTGCCTGGGGATGCAGGTGGCGGTGATGGAATTTGCCCGGCACGCGGCCGGACTGGAGGGGGCCAATTCCGGGGAATTTGACGCCGGCTGTCCCCACAAGGTCATTGATTTTATGCCCGGACAGAGCGACGCCATTGACAAGGGAGGGACCCTCCGGCTGGGAAGCTGGCCCTGTCAGGTGAAGGAGGACACCCTGCTGGAGCGGTGCTACGGAACATCCCTGATTCACGAGCGCCACCGCCACCGCTACGAGTTCAGCAACCGGTACCGCCAGGCCCTGGAGGAGGCCGGGCTGGTCCTCAGCGGCCTCTCTCCCGACGGGCGGCTGGTGGAGGCGGTGGAGCTGGAGCACCACCCCTTCTTCCTGGGGGTGCAGTTCCACCCGGAATTCAAGAGCCGCCCCAACCGCCCCCATCCCCTCTTCCACGGCTTTGTGTCCGCCGCCCTGAATGGGGAAAAATGATTCGGAACCAGTTGGAAACACAGCAGCCTGCCTGAATCGGCAGGCTGCTTTTCTATACCCGTTTGCCTTGACGGAGGAAACGGAAAAAAGTTATAATAAAACAAAATCAGCGCAGTTCCCATTGCCGGAAGGAGGCATTGTCCATGGCGGGCGTACGGCTGGAGCATGTGGTGCGGGAATACAGCATGGGCAAGACCACCATCCGGGCGGTGGACGACGTGAGCTTTTCCATTCCGGAGGGGAAATACACCATTATTCTGGGGGCCAGCGGCGCGGGCAAGTCCACGGTGCTCAACATTCTGGGCGGGATGGACTCCCCCACCGGCGGAAAGGTCTTTGTCAACGACCGGGAAATTTCCAGCTTCAACAAAAAGCAGCTCACCCAATACCGGCGGGAGAGCATCGGCTTTGTCTTTCAGTTTTACAACCTGATGCCCAGCCTGACGGTGCTGGAAAATGTGGAGCTGGCTAGTCAAATCTGCAAAAATCCCCTGGACGCCAGAGAGGTGCTGGATATGGTGGGTCTGGGGGAGCGGGCGGGCAACTTTCCAGCCCAGTGCTCCGGCGGTGAGCAGCAGCGGGGAGCCATTGCCCGGGCCCTGGCCAAAAATCCCGACGTGCTGCTGTGCGACGAGCCCACCGGCGCCCTGGACTATGTGACCGGCAAGGCCATTCTGGCCCTGCTCTACGATTTGTGCCGGAAAAGCAAAAAGACGGTGGTGGTGGTCACCCACAACGGAGCCCTGGCCCCCACCGCCGACATTGTCATCCGCATGAAGAGCGGAAAAATCGAATCCTTTACGGAAAATCCCCACCCGGTGCCGGTGCAGGAGCTGGAGTGGTAGCATGATTTGGAGGAACTTTTTCCGGGATCTGCGCCGCACCGCCTCCCGGCTGATTTCGGTGAGCATCATCACCATGATTGCCGTGGTGGTGTACACCGGCCTGAGCGGCATCATCTACAACGTGGACCGCATCATGGGGGCCTATTATGACGCCCAGAACGTGGCCGACTACTGGATTACCGGCGTGGGGCTGGACCAGGCGGACTGCCGCGCGCTGGAGGGTTTGGAGGGCGTAACCGGCGTACAGCCCCGGGTGCTGCTGGACGCGGAGGAGCGGCACAACAGCGGCATTACCCTCTCCCTCTGCGGCGTACCGGCGGAATGGGATATCAACGTACCCTATGTGACGGAGGGCCGTCTGCCGGAGGGCAATCAGGAAATTTTCCTCAGCGACCAGTTTGCCCAGGCCAGGGGCCTGGCGGTGGGCGACTGGTATGAGCTCACCCTCACCGGGCTGGGCATCCACCTCCGGCTCCAGGTGTGCGGCCTGGGGAAGGACCCCGAATTCCTCTACCCCGTCAACGCCACCACCCCCTCCCCCGACCTGTCCCGGTACGGCTTTGCCTACGTAAAGGAGGAGGCCCTTCAGGATATCCTGGGGCCCCACGTGTACAATCAAATCTGCATCACCGCCGCCGACGGCAGCTCCTCCGCTCAAATCCGTGCCGTGGTGGACGACGCTCTGGGCAGCAAGGTCATCAACATCCTGGCCCTGGCGGACAATCAGCAGGCCTATTCCCTTATGGAGGGCAAAAATAACCTTACTCCCATCCTCACCTTCTTCCCCACCCTGTTTTTCCTGTGCGCGGTGCTGATGATGGTGAGCACCATGAACCGGCTGATTGAAAGCGCCCGGACGGATATCGGCACCTTCAAGGCCCTGGGCTACGCCGACCGGACCATTTTATGCTATTATCTGCTCCACGCCCTGCTGGTGGTGATCATCGGCTTCCCCATCGGGGCGGTGCTGGGCAAGTATATTTCCGCCCTCATCGTGTGGACCATCGCCACCGGCTGCGACCTGCCTCCCACCGACATTGTCCACGATTTTGCCGCCTGGGGACAGGCTCTGGGCCTTACCGCCCTGTGCTGCCTGGGCAGCGCCTGGCTGGTGGCCCGCTCCCTGCTGAAGGAGACCCCCGCCCAGTGTATGCGCCCCAAGGCGCCCAAGGGCGGCAGTTCCCTGCTGCTGGAGCATATCCGTCCCCTGTGGCGGCGGCTGGGCTTTAACCAGAAATACATCCTGCGCAACACCTTCCGCAACAAGGTGCGCCTGCTCACCTGCGTGCTGGGCATCGCCTTCTGCATGGCCCTGGTGTTCATGGCCTTTGCCATCAAGGACTCCATGGATACTTACTCCGACGCCCTGGCCCAGAACCAGAACCGCTATGACGTGATGGTTGATTTGAATACCGCCGTCACGGAGAGCCAGTACAGCCGCCTCACCTCCTCCCCCGGCGTAACCCAGGCGGAGCTGGAGATGACCACCACCTGCTGGCTGTACAGCAGCGACCGCCGGGCCACCTCCACCCTGACGGTGGCGGAGGATGTGGTGTCCCTCCACCTGTATGACCCCTACGCCGCCGCCCCTCTGGCCCTGCCGGAGGACGGTCTGGTGCTGGAAAAGCAGCTGGCGGACGATTTGGGGCTGGAGGAGGGGGACAGCGTCACACTCCGCTTCACCGGAGAGAGGGGCTACGTCACCCTGAGGGTGGCGGAGGTCAACCGCTGCGTCAGCGGCGCCTATGTCAGCCGGAGCACCTGGCGGAGTCTGGGCCGCGCCTATACCCCCACCGCCGCCTACCTCACCGCCGGGGACACCCTCCTCCTGGAGCAGCAGCTGGACGGCTACGACTTTGTGGACGGCTGGCAGACCCGCCAGACCGTCACCGCCGCAGTGGTGGAGAAGATGGAAAACACCTCCATGGTGGTGTATATCCTCATCGTCTTTGGAGGCGGGCTGGCCTGCATCGTCATCTACAACCTGGGCATTATGAGCTTCTTTGAGCAGATCCGCAGTCTGGCCACCCTGATGGTGCTGGGCTTTTACGAGCGGGAGATCAAGTACCTCCAGCTCAGTGAGAATCTGATTTTTGCCGCCGCGGGCATTCTGCTGGGCATTCCCTTGGGCATCGGGCTGGACCGGTTTCTTATCCTGTCCATCACCGCCATGCCCCTGGAGGTGGTGATTACCGCCAGAGCCATTGCCCTATCCTGCGGGGTGACCATGCTCTTTGCCCTGGCGGTAAACGTGCTCATCGGGCGGAAAATGCGGGAGATTGATATGCTGGGCGCCCTGAAAAGCGTGGAATAGGTTCCTTTTAGCAAACGAGGTGGATGTGATGGCTCAACACAAGAAGTACGGGTGCGCGGCTCTGGCCTGCCTGCTCAGCCTGGCCCTGCTGGCCGGCTGCTCCCAGGAAAACAATGGGGAAACCACCACCGTTTTCCCCAACGTGGGGCCGGTGGTGAACACGGTGGAGGACACCGGCACCGTCACCTATCGGGACAATTACACCATCGTCCCCCTGGTCAGCGGCACGGTGCTGTCCTGCTCCATCTCGGAGGGGGATACCGTCACCGCCGGGCAGGAGCTGTACGTCATCGACGGCGGCGATCTGGAGGACCAGATTGAGCAGGCCCAGCTCTCCCTGGACAGCGCCCAGGCAGCTCTCAGCCAGGCCCGGGCGGCCTGTGACGATCTCACCGTCACTTCCTACGCCACCGGCACCATCACCGCCGTCCAGGTCCACGTGGGCGATTTTGTATCCTCCGGCACACCCATTGCCCAGGTGGTGGACGATCAGAACCTGAAGCTCACCGTCCCCTTCTTTGCCCAGGACGCCGGGAGCTTTTCCGTGGGCGACGCCGCCGTCATCTCCTTCCCCAGCCGGGGGGAGACGGTGAGCGGCACGGTGTCCCGGATCTATGACAGCCCCAGCGCCCTCTCCGGGGGCAGGACGGGGGTATATGTGGAGCTCTCCTTCCGCAATCCCGGTACCGTTCTCAGCGGGGACACCGCCTCCGCCAGCGTAGGCGGGATTGCCTGTATGGACACCGGCACCGTGACCAACTCCACCGAGCAGTCCATTTACGCCACCCAGTCCGGTCAGGTGGTTACCCTGACCATTGAGACGGGCAACGCCGTCACCGCCGGGCAGACGGTGATGACCATCAAAAACGACAGCCTCACCAACGCGGTCACCAACGCCGCCCTGTCGGTGGAGTCGGCCCGCACCTCTTTGGAACAGCTGGAGGCCAAGCGGAGCGACTACACCGTCCTGGCGCCGGCGGACGGCGTCATCCTCACCCGCTCCGTGAAAACCGGAGATATGGCGTCGGCAGGCTCCCCCATGGCCGTGCTGGCCCAGCCGGAGGCCCTGTGCGTCCATGCCGACATCAACGAGCAGTACATCGAGCGGGTGTGGCCCGGCCAGCAGGTCCAAATCTCCTTCACCGACGACACCGGCCAGGCCAGAAGCTACACCGGCACCGTGGAGCGGGTTGACGACACTGGAATCACCTCCGGCGGCGTAACCGACTATACGGTGGAAATCTCCCTGGATGACCTCACCGGCCTCCGGGATGGGATGAACGTCAACGTGGTCATTACCACGGAGGAAAAGGAGGACTGCCTCCGGGTGCCCTCTCGGGCGGTGAGCGGCGGAACGGTACAGGTGCTCCGTGACGGCAAGGCCGTGGAGGTGGAGGTGGAAACCGGCCTCTCCGGCGGCGGATATACGGAAATTCTCCAGGGGCTGACCACCGAGGACGCGGTGATCCTCCCCTGATGGGGACAGAAAGCGGGGGACACAGGCCCATGGCCTGTGTCCCCCGCTTTTCTCATTGTGTGGCGATGACGCGCACCACCGCGTCCGTCCCCGGCGTGCCGCTGTAATAGACGGTAAAGGTATCGGTGTAGGCCTTGGCCTGGGCCAGGGTGAGCCAGCCGCCGTTGTCGGCGTTGTAGACCTGCACATCCTCGCTGATGGGAATGCGGGTGCCGTCCACCACCACGGCCTCCTCCCCGTCAAAGGCGGAACGGGATACCCCCTTGCTCTGGGTCAGGCTGGTTACCGCTACCGCCTTCCCCGCACCGCTGACGGCGATGCCGCCCATACTACCGCCCCGGAAGGTCTGACCGGTGAGGTAGCTCTGGCCGACCCCGGCGCTGTTCTCCACCGACACTGTGGTATTGGTGTAGCTCAGCTCCCCGCTGCCGCCGCTCTGCTCCCCCGCGGTCAGAAGCCCGTAGGTATAGGCCGCGCCGGTCACATCGTCCAGCAGCAGTACGCTCACCTCGCCGTCGGCGTCGGTGGCATAGAAATCAATTTTGGAAGCGGAAACGGTACTGACCAGGATATCCTCCAGGGCAATCTCCACCACCATGCTGTCTTTCACCCGCTCGTAAACCGCCACGCTGTCTGACAGAGGGATGCTGCCCAGCGTTCTCTTGTCCAGATTCAGGGAGAGGGCGCTGCTTTTTTCCGCCGGAGTCACCGACAGCCTGCCCATGGCGGTGGCCGTGACCTTGACCAGGTCCCCCGTCTGGGCGGAGTCGCCGCTGATGGTGCCCCTGGCCGTCAGGCCGCAGGTGAGGGTCACCTCCCCGCTGCCCAGCACGCCGTAGAGCTCCGTCTGCTTCTCACTGGCGGCCACGGCGGAGCACACCTCTCCTGCTCCGTTGAGGGTGACGGTGATGCGCTCCCCCACGTCAAACCGGCTCAGACTGGCCTGCCCCTCCTCCGCCACCGGCAGCTCCATGCCCAGCAGGGTGATGGTATCGGCGGCGGCGGCGTTGGGACTGACCCCCTCATAGTAGCCGGTGAGGGTGACGCCCTCGTAGGCCGTCGACTGAGAGGCGGCCACTAGGTCCACCTTGCCTCCGGCGTTGTAGTAGAGGGTGACGGTCTCCCGGCCCTCCAGGTCGTACCACCGCTCGCCGTAGGTGGCGAGGGAATCGTCCAGCAGAAGGCTGACCGAGCCGGACACGCTGATAAAGCTGCCGGCGGAATCGGTGATACCGCTGGCCGACACCGCCGAGAGGGCCACGGTGCGGCTTGCCGTACCGTCTGGCAGGAAGCCGGAGGCCTCCCCCGCCTTATTCAGCAGCAACGTGCCCCGGCGTCCCACCAGGGCCGCAGACAGCGTCCCCTCCGGTTCGTAATAGCTCAGCCCCTGGGTGGTACAAATCTGCACCAGGCCATCGGTGCCGTCGTCGGCCTCCGCGTCCACGTCCAGCAGCACCGCGCCGGTCACGCTGGAGGCACACAGCCTGTTGAAGTAGTCGCCTCCCTCCTTGTCCGTCTGGGACAGCAGGCCGCAAAGCAGCAGGGCCGCCTCGCCCCGGGTGAGGGCGTGACTGGGGTCGGTGGAAATCCCGTCCAGCAGGCCCAGCTTCTCCCCCAGGCTCATGTAGTCCTCCGGCCAGAAGGGGCCCACGTCCTCGGTAGTATAGCCCAGCAGATGGAGGACCACCGTCACCGCCTGCCCCACCGTCACCGCGTCGTCAGGACCGAAGGTGCCGTTTCCATAGCCGGAGACCAGCCCCTCCTCATAGGCCAGATTGATGTAGGGGGCCGCCCAGTGGCCGCCCGGCACGTCGGAAAAAAGGGTGCGGTAGGCGCTGCCGGTGACCTGGTCTCCATGGCCCTCCGCCAGCACCGCCAGCTTGCAGAACTGGGCGCGGGTCAGGCCGTCCTCCGGATGGTAGGCCCCGTCGGAATAGCCGGAGACAATGCCCAGGCTGTACAGCACCTCCACCGCCTCGGCGGTATCCCCGCTGACATCGGAAAAGGCCGCCGCCGGGGCGGGCAGCACCGCCAGGGTCAGGCACAGCCCCGCCGCTGTCAGCAGGGCGCAGAATCTTCGTTTCAATGGAATCTCCTCCTTCTCTCAGTCCGCCCGCAGGGCATCCACCGGCTGGAGGTTGGAGGCCTTCACCGCCGGATAGATGCCGAACACAATGCCGATGACCACGGAGAAGGCAAAGGCCCCCGCCGTCACCAGACCGTTGGGCAGCAGAATCAAGTCATACATGGCTTTGCCCAGCACCAGGCTCAGGCCAAAGCCAAGCAGTATCCCGATGACGCCGCCCATGCCGCTGAGGATGGCGGCCTCCACCAGGAACTGGCCCACAATCTCTCCCCGGGGGGCGCCGATGGACTTTTTGATGCCGATTTCCCGGGTGCGTTCGGTCACCGTCACCAGCATGATGTTCATAATGCCGATGCCGCCCACCAGCAGCGCGATGCCGGCGATGCCGCCCAGCACCACGCTCATGGAGGTCATCTCCTCTGTGGACTCCGTCATGGCGGAGTTGCCGTTCTCCAGCGCGTACTCCCCCACGGTGGAGGGAATGGTCTCCGCCAGAAGCACCTCCAGGCCGGCCATCACGCTGTCCATGTGGTCGGAGGTATCCACCTTCACCGTGAAGGAGGTGAGGTAGTCGGTCTGGAGCATGGACCGGTCCAGGGAATAGGGAATCACCACCATGTCATCCATGGAATCCTCGGTGCCCCCGTCCTTCTGGTAGTAGGTGCCCACCACGGTGAAGGGGTTTCCGGCAATGTAGACGGTCTCCCCTATGGGATCGGCATACTGGAACAGGCTGTCCGCCACGTAGGAGCCCAGCACGCACACCATGTTCCGCTGCTCCACGTCAAAGCTCTTGATGTCCCGTCCGCTCTCCAGCGTGTAGTTGCTGCAGGCGGCATACTGGTCGCTGCCGAAATACACGGTGGAGCTCTCCAGGGTGGTAGTGCGGTACTTCAGGGGCAGGGCGACGGACACGTCGGGACTTACTCCCTCCACCCTGTCCCCCAGCTCCCCGTTGCCGTACTCATACAGGGCGTCCAGCACATCCACCGCCCGGCTGGAATCATACCAGGTGACGGTAACCCCCACCTTGTTGACCCCCAGCTTTTCATAGTAGGCCGTGATGTCGGCGTTGTAGCCCGACACCAGGGCCACCAGCACCAGCACCGCGGCCACGCCGATGATGATGCCCAGCATGGTGAGAAAGGAGCGGCCCTTTTTCTCCCGGATGGAGTCCAGGGCCATGACCAGTGCGTTCACGGCGCCACCGCCCGGGCCACGGGCAAATCCACCAGCAGGCCGTCCCACAGGCTGTCATGCACGATTTTTCCGTCCATGACCCGCACGGTGCGGTGGGCCTGCGCCGCAATCCCGTTGTCATGGGTGATGAGAATGACGGTGGTGCCCTCCCGGTTCATTTCCTTCATCAGGGCCAGAACCTGGGCGCCGGTTTTGGAGTCCAGGGCGCCGGTGGGCTCGTCGGCCATCAGAATGGGGGAACGGGCCGCGATGGCCCGGGCAATGGCCACCCGCTGCTGCTGTCCGCCGGAGAGCTGACCGGGCCGGTAGTCCGCCTTGGCGGCAATCTCCACCCGCTCCAGCGCCTCCATGGCCCTCGCCTTCCGCTGGGCCAGGGGAATTTTCTGATAGAGCATGGGCAGAGCCACGTTCTGCCACACATTCAGGGAGGGAATCAGGTTATAGCCCTGAAAGATAAAGGCAATCTTCCGGGAGCGGATGAGCTCCAGCTCCCGGCGGCCGCGGCCGCTGATGGGCGTGCCGTCCAGGAAGTACTCGCCGGCGGTGGGCACATCCAGACAGCCCAGGATATTCATCATGGTGGATTTTCCGGAGCCGGAGGTACCGATGATGGCCACAAACTCCCCCTGTTCGATTTCCAGGGTCACCCCGTCCAGGGCGTTGACCTGGTTCTCCTGGCCCTGGCCGTAAATTTTATACACATTGTCCAGTCGGATTAAGCTCATGCCGCACCTCCTCAGCTCATGGCTCTGCCGCCCATGCCGCCAGGCATGCCGCCGCCCATGTTTCCGCCGCCCATACCGCCGGGCATACCGCCGCCCTGGCTGAAGTCAGGCATGCCTTCAAACTCCTGGCCACCTTCTCCCTGGCTGGTGGTTTCGCCGCCGGAGGGCGCCGCCTGCTGCCAGCGGGTGAATACCTCCACATCCGCCTCCACACCGGAGAGGATGCGGACATACTGGCTGCTGGACACCCCGGTTTCCACCGGAACGGCATAAAAGCCGTCGGGCACTACCCCGTCCTCCAAATCCACCGCGTTGTCCGGGCGGCTGTCCGCCTTCACAAAGAGGCAGGTCCCCTCCGTGGTGCTCTGGAGGGCGGCGATGGGGGCCAGCACGCCCTCCGATTCATCCCCCACGGTGATGGTGTAGGACACGTTTACCCCGGCGGAAAGGGCGCCCTCGCTGGGGATGGTAATGGTGATGGGGAAATAGGCCACGCCGTTGCTGTTGGTGGCCTCGTAGCTGATGGCGGTTACGGTCCCTGTGTAATGGGTGTCTCGCTCCGCTCCGGACTGGGTGATGTCCACCTCCATGCCCATCTCAATGCTGTCGATATCCAGCTCGTCAATGTTGGCGGTAATGGTCATGGAGTCCATATTGTATAGGGTGACCGCCGTCTGCCCCGCCTGCCGGGGGCTCTCTCCCTCCTGAACCCCCACCATAATCACCTTGCCGGAAATTTCCGCGGTGACGTCGTAGCTGCTCCGCTTCTCCTCCGTCTCCGCAATCTTCTCCTGGGTCTGGGTAATCTTGTCCTGGGTCTGGGTGATGGTCCGGCTGACCGACTCCACCTGCTTCTCCAAATCGGATCCGTCAATGGAAAAGAGCAGCTTTCCCCTGGACACCGACTCGTAATCGGACACATTGACCGCGGTGAGCTCCCCACCGGTTTCCGCCACAATGTCCTTGCTGGCGTAGTACTCCAGGGTGCCCTCCACCGCGGGATAAATCTTCTCCCCGCTGTCCGCCACCAGGTAGCCCGCGCCGCTCATCCCCTCGGCCAGGGCCCCGGGATTGTCTACCGTCACCGTTACGGCAAAGCAGCGGGTACCCTCGGTGGTCACCCGGTCCACCAGCTTCACATCGGTCACGGTGCCCGAAAAGGTATTCATCAGGCTGGCGATGGAAATGGCCGCCTCCATGCCCACATAGACCTGGTCCTGATAGGCATAGCTGAAATATTGGGTGAGGGTCATTTTGCTGTCATCCACCAGGGTGGCCAGCTTGGTTCCCGCGTTGACGCTGTCCCCCACCTCTGCCGTCACACCGGTGACCCGGCCGGAAAAGGGCGCGGTAACTGTCAGCTCCGCCAGGCTCTCGTTCAGGTCCGCCAGCTGGTCCTGGGCATCCGACAGGGTGTTCTCCAGCTGGGTAATCTCGTCCTGATAGTCTTCGATTTCCTCGTCCAGCTCGGTGGAATCCTGGGTGTACAGCAGGTCCCCCGCCGCCACCGTGTCCCCGGCGGAGACGTAGACGGCGGTAATCTCACTGTCAGAGGCGGTGGTATAGCTCACGCTGTCCGCCGGCAGGGTGGTACCGGTCCCCTCAATGGTGGTGGACAGGCTGCCGTAGGTGGTGCGCTCCGTCAGCGCCGTCTGTTGACTTTCCGTGAAAAAGAGCTTCCGAATGCCCACACCACCCCCTGCCAGCAGCGCGGCAATCACCACCAGAGCCGCCACCCGCCGGGCGGTGAGCCTGCGCTTTTTCCCGGGCCGGGGGAAGTCCGGCTCCACCGCCGTGGGGGTCTCCGGCCCGGACGCCGGCTTTTTCCGCAACATAAGCTGCATAAATGGCTCCTCCCATTCTGTTTCGGTTTCCGGGACAGTATAGTGCCGCAAGCTGAAATTACACTGAAATATCGCCCCCAGAAATTGTTAACACTCTGTAAAACCTTTTTTCGCCCCGGTCTGCTATTCTTTTTTCAGACAAATTTCAGGCTGACGGACTATCATGGAAAAAAAGTACAGGAAGGAACCTACAACTATGCGGATTCTGATTGTGGAGGACGAGCGGCGGCTGGCGGAGGCGCTGGGGCAGATTATGATGGAACAGCGCTATCAGACGGATTTGGTCTACGACGGGGCGGACGGGCTGGACTACGCCCTCACCGGTCAGTATGACGCCATTATCCTGGATGTGATGCTCCCCAAGGTGGACGGCTTTGAGGTGGCGCGGCGGCTGCGGGCCGCCCATATTTCCACCCCCATTTTGATGCTCACTGCCCGGGACGAGGTACCCGACAAAATTGCCGGACTGGACTGCGGCGCCGACGACTACATGACCAAGCCCTTTGACATTGGAGAGCTGCTGGCCCGGGTGCGGGCCCTCACCCGGCGGCAGGGGGAGGTGCTGGGAGAGCAGCTGGCCGCCGGGGATTTGGTGCTGGAGCTGTCCACCCGCTGCCTGCGCCGGGGTGACAAATATGTCCGGCTGGGTTTTAAGGAATTTGATGTGCTCCGGCAGCTGATGAGCCACCCCCGCTCCGTGGTGCCCAAGGAGGATATCATCGCCCGGGTATGGGGTCTGGAATCGGAGGCGGAGGACAACAATGTGGAGGTCTATATTTCCTTCCTCCGGAAAAAGCTGCTTTACCTCTCCTCCAATGTCACCATCGGCACCGTCCGCAAGGTGGGCTACTACCTGGAGGTACCGGTGGGATGATCCGGCGGCTGCGGCGGAAGTTTATTCTCATCAATCTGCTGCTGGTGGGACTGGTGCTGACGGTGGTGCTGGCCCTGCTGGTGGGCGCCAATGCCCGGCGTCTGGAGGAGCAGAGTGAAACGGCCATGCGGATGGCCCTCAACTGGAAGGACGGGGAAATTCCCCGGTTTGAAATAGGCGCGCCCCCGCCGGACCGCAGCGGGTTGGAGGAAGGGCGCCGTTTTTCCCTGGTACCCGTCTTTGTGGTCACTGTGGAGGACGGCACCGTCACCTCCGTCAATGACGGTGGACAGGTGGACGTGTCTCAGGAGACCGCGGAGGAGGCGGCGGAGCTGGCCCTGGCGGCGGAGGAAAACCGGGGCGTTCTGAGCGGTCTCCATCTGCGCTTTCTCACCGATGAGCGGCCTGACAGCACGGTGCTGATTGCCTTTGCCGACCAGAGCTGGGAGACCGGCTCCCTGCGCACGCTGGTTCTCACCTGTCTGCTCATCTGGCTGCTGGCCATGACCGCCTTCTTCTTCGTGGGGCTGTTTCTCTCCTCCCTGGCCCTCCGTCCGACGGAAAAGGCCTGGAAACAGCAGCGGCAGTTTGTGGCGGACGCCTCCCATGAGCTGAAAACCCCCCTCACTGTCATTCTGGCCAACACCGGGATTGTGCTCTCCCACCCCTCAGACACGGTGGCCGTCCAGTCCAAGTGGCTGGAGTACACCCAGGAGGAGGCCCGGCAGATGAAGGGTCTGGTGGAGGACTTGCTCTTTTTGGCAAAATCCGACGACGCCAGGCTGGAAACTCACCTCACCGCAGTGGATTTCAGCGAGCTGATTCAGGGCTGCCTGCTCCCCTTTGAACCGGTGGCCTTTGAGGCGGGTGTCCGGCTGGAGGCCCGGGTGGAGCCGGGCCTTATTCTGACCGGCGACGAAAGCCAGCTGCGGCGGCTGGTGCGGATTCTCCTGGACAACGCCGTCAAATATGCCGGAGACCAGGGCGCGGTGGAGCTGGAGCTGACTCGCCAGCAGGACAAGCTCCGCCTCGCGGTGCGCAACACCGGCTCTCTCATTCCCCCGGAGCATCTGCCCCACCTGTTTGAGCGGTTTTACCGGGCGGATACCGCCCGGGACCGGAGCCAAGGGGGCTACGGCCTGGGCCTGGCCATTGCAAAGGCCATCGTGGAGCACCACCGGGGCAGTATTGCGGCGGTCAGTCGAGCGGACACAGGTACGGTGTTCACCGCATTGCTTCCCAGGCGTTAATCCTGCGCAAAAAAAGCATCCGTCTGGAACAGACGGATGCTTTTTCGTGGCTTCTATCAGTAGTTCACGGCCCGCAGTTCGAAATAGGCCTGAGGATGCGCACACACCGGGCATACGCCGGGGGCTGCCCCATCCGGCGCGGCCGGACGGGGGCCCCTGTTGTAAAAAAGTCCGGGTGGAGTGAATCCACCCGGACCCAAGGTTTTTGCCAAGGCAAAAACGCTTGTACGGCGTTGCCGCCGCCCCATCTGCGCTGGGGCCCGCAAGGAAGCCCCCGCAAAGCGGCTCAGTAATTGACAGCCCGCAGCTCGAAGTAGGCCTGAGGATGGGCGCAAACCGGGCACACGCCGGGGGCTTCCTTGCCGAAGTGGATGTGGCCGCAGTTGCGGCATTTCCACATATACTCGTCGCCCCGCTTGAACACCATACCCTCATCCAGATTCTTCAGAAGGGTCAGATAGCGCTCCTCGTGCTCCTTCTCAATCTTCAGCACGCCCTCAAACAGGAAGGCCAGCTTCTCAAAGCCCTCCTCCCGGGCGGTGTCGGCCATCTCCCGGTACATCTGGGTCCATTCCTCGTTCTCACCGGCGGCGGCGGCCTTCAGGTTGGCGGCGGTGTCGCCAATGCCGCCCAGCTCCTTGAACCACAGCTTGGCGTGCTCCTTCTCGTTGCCGGCCGTCTCCTCAAAGATGGCCGCAATCTGCTCATAGCCTTCCTTCTTGGCCTTGCTGGCAAAGTAGGTGTACTTGTTGCGGGCCATGCTCTCCCCCGCAAACGCCTTCCAGAGATTGGCCTCCGTCTTGCTGCCCTTCAGTTCCATAATAAATACCCTTCCTTTCTGCTTTTTATTTATCAGCCCTCGCCCTTCCAGAAGCCATGGAGGTTGCACAGCTCATAGGCTGCCACCTTCCCGTCTCCATAGGCAAAGGTCTTGAGCTCCGGCTTGTCGCCCGGCTTAGGGAACTTCATCACCACTGTGTCCTCGGTGACCGCGGCGATGAGGGGAATATAGTGCTCCGGCAGCATGGGGTGCTCCACACTGCCCACCTTCACGGTGACGGAGCTGCCGCTGCCATGGGCGCTCTTCTCCACCACAGGTACATGCTTCTCCAGTGCGCCGTCGGTGGTGTTGGGGGTGAGCTCCTCCATCTTCTGGCCGCAGCAGAACAGGGGCACGCCCTTGTCTACCACTTTGAAGGCAATGTTGCCGCAGTGGGCACAGCGATACAGTTTGAATTCCATGTTAAATACCAGCCTTTCTCCTGTTTCATTTGATTGTTTTCCCATACTCCGGGATTGTATACCTTTTTCTCTCAGTGAAGCCTCTTACAGGAAACACAGGTGCCCCGGAAGAGGACCTCATGCCCCGTCACATCGTGTCCGCTGGCCAGCAGTGCCTGCTCATCCAGTTTGGCGTCATAGGGCAAATCCAAATCGTACACCGCGCCGCAGACCTCGCAGCAAAAATGGGGGTGGGCGGCGGTATTGTAGTCATACCGCTCCACAGGAAAGGCCATCCGGGTAATGCTCCCCTCGTCTGCCAGCAGATTCAGGTTGCGATACACGGTGCCCAGGCTGAGACTGGGATTGTCCGGCTTGAGCCACTGGTACACCATCTCCGCGGTGGGATGCTCCTTCGTATTCTTCAATGCCTCAAAAATCAGTTCTCGCTGTCTGGAGTAGCGCTTTCCGTTCATGGTCCACCTCTCTTTCTCATCATTTTAAACAGTAATCATTACTGTTATTGATATAATAACAGGTTTTCCCCACGGGCGCAAGTGTTTTTTTCAAAATAAGAAAAAATTTTTGTATAGTTTCCCTCTGTCCGTTCACACTAACTTTTGCACCACATGGAAGCAACAGGAGGATGGAAATGAAACGAAATTTACTCTTTTTGACCCTGGTGCTGACCTTGGCAGCTTCCCTGGCCGCCTGCAGCCCCAACGTACCGGAGACGGCAAGCCCCACCCCCATGGCCACCGCCACCCACACTCCCGCCGTCACCTCCACTCCGGAGGGAATTCTGGACGACATTGGTGAGGCGGGCGAGGATCTTGCCGACGGCATCGGCGATGCCGCCAAGGACGTGACTGACGGCGTGAAAAAAGCGCTGCGCTGAGCCACAGCCTCCGGTCTGCCGGCGGCGGCTCTTGACAAGGAGCCGCCGCCGGCGTATACTTACTTCAATCAACTGAATAGGATCTTCAGGGCAGGGTGCAAGTCCCTACCGGTGGTACAGCCCACGAGCCGCAAGGTATGATTCGGTGCAATTCCGAAGCCGACAGTATAGTCTGGATGGAAGAAGATCGTTGCAGCGCGGGAGCTTGCCTCCTGCCCTTTGCGATTGCTCTGGTATGTGGGAACATTCCAGGGCTTTTGTTTTCTCTGACAGCCAATTGCCCTGAACGGTCGGTTCAGGGCAATTTTTCTTTGTGGAGATGATGCTATGGAGGACCGGGAGTACATGGCCCTGGCTCTGGAGCTGGCGGAGCGGGGTGTGGGCTGGGCCTCCCCCAACCCCATGGTGGGCGCGGTCATCGTCAGGGACGGCAGAATCATCGGACAGGGCTGGCATGAGAGGTGCGGGCAGCCTCACGCTGAACGCAACGCCCTGTCCGCCTGTACCGAATCCCCCCGGGGTGCCACCCTCTATGTCACGCTGGAGCCCTGCTGTCACTACGGCAGGCAGCCCCCCTGCACTCAGGCCATTCTGGAGGCCGGTATCCGCCGGGTTGTGGTGGGCTCCTCCGACCCCAATCCCCTGGTGGCAGGCAAGGGCATCGCCCTGCTGCGGGAGCAGGGGGTGGAGGTCACCCAGCACGTGCTGGAGGAGGCCTGTGACAGGCTGAACCAGGTGTTTTTCCACTACATCCGCACCCGCCGGCCCTATGTGGTTATGAAATACGCCATGACACTGGACGGCAAGATTGCCGCCTATACCGGAGACTCCAGGTGGGTCACCGGAGAGGCCGCCCGGGCCCATGTCCAGCAGCTGCGCCACCGGTATACCGGCATTATGGTGGGGGTTGGCACGGTGCTGGCCGACGACCCGCTGCTCACCTGCCGCATCCCCGGGGGACGCAGTCCGGTGCGCATTCTCTGTGATACCCATCTGCGCACCCCCCTCACCGCCCAGGTGGTGACCACCGCCCGGCAGGCCCCCACTCTGCTGGCCACCTGCTGCGGGGAGGAAGCCCGCCGGGCCGCCTACGAGGCCGCCGGCTGCCAGGTGCTGGTGCTGCCGGAGCACCAGGGCCATGTGGATTTGAACGCCCTGATGGACGAGCTGGGCCGGCGGGAGATTGACAGCGTCCTGCTGGAAGGTGGCGGCACTCTGAACTGGGCGGCCCTGGAGCAGGGCGTGGTACAGAAGATTCTGGCCTACCTCGCCCCCAAGCTGGTGGGCGGCCGTGAGGCCAAAACCCCGGTGGAGGGCGCCGGCGCCGCCCGGATGGCCCAGGCCATTCCGCTGAACAACAGCACCGTCATCCAAATCGGGACGGATTTTCTCATAGAAAGCGAGGTGGCGCCCTGTGTTCACCGGGATTGTTGAGGAGATGGGCCGGGTAGAGGGCATTCAGCGGGGCAGGCAGTCCGCCGTGCTCACCATCCAGGCGGAAAAGGTGCTGGAGGGCACCAAAATCGGGGACAGCATCGCGGTAAACGGGGTGTGCCTCACCGTCACCGCCCTCTCCCCCAGGCGGTTTTCCGCCGACGTGATGCACGAGACGCTGGACCGCTCCGCCCTGGCGGGGCTGCGCCGGGGCAGCCCGGTCAACCTGGAGCGGGCCATGGCCGCCGACGGTCGCTTTGGCGGCCACATTGTGGCCGGACACATTGATGGCACCGGACGGATTACCCAGATTCAGTCGGACGACAACGCCGTGTGGTACACCATCCAGGCCCCGCCCCACGTGCTGCGTTACATTGTGGAGAAGGGCTCCGTGGCGGTGGACGGCATCAGCCTGACGGTGGCCCGGGTGGAGGAGACCTGCTTTGCCATCTCCGCCATCCCCCACACCGTGGCCCAGACGGTGCTGCGCCACCGGAAGGAGGGGGACTGGGTGAATCTGGAGACCGATATCATCGGCAAGTATGTGGAAAAGCTGATGGCCCCCCCTCCGGCCCGGGAGCAGGCCGGCGGGATTACCATGGATTTTCTGGCACGGCACGGATTTTAGCGAGGAGGAAGCAACTATGGAAGAATTATTCTGCACGGTGGAGGAGGCCCTGGAGGAGCTGCGCTCGGGCCACATCATCATCTCCATCGACGACCCGGACCGGGAGAACGAGGGGGACATGATTTGCGCCGCCCAGTTCGCCACCACGGAAAACGTCAACTTTATGGCCATGCACGCCAAGGGTTTGATCTGCACCCCCATGAGTCAGGAGCTGGCGGACCGGCTGCAGCTGGAGCAGATGGTCAAGGTCAATACCGACAACCATCAGACCGCCTTCACCATCTCCATTGACCATGTGAACACCACCACCGGCATCTCCGCCGAGGAGCGGGGCTACACCTGCCGGATGTGCGTGGACCCCGCCACCCGGCCGGAGGATCTGCGCCGTCCGGGCCATGTGTTCCCCCTGGTGGCCCGCCGGGGCGGCGTGCTCACCCGCAACGGACACACGGAGGCCACGGTGGATTTGTGCCGCCTGGCTGGACTGGCCCAGTGCGGCCTGTGCTGCGAGATTATGCGGGACGACGGCACCATGATGCGCACCTCCGAGCTGCTGGAGAAGGCCAGGGAGTGGAAGCTGAAAATCATCACCATCAAGGCTTTGCAGGACTACTGCCGCCTCCACGACAAGCACGTGGTGCGGGAGGCCGTGGCCCAGATGCCCACCCGCTATGGTGAGTTCCGTATCTACGGCTATGTCAACGATCTCACCGGGGAGCACCACGTGGCCCTGGTGAAGGGGGATATCGGGGACGGCCGAGACGTGCTCTGCCGGGTCCACTCGGAATGTCTCACCGGCGACGTGTTCGGCTCCTGCCGCTGCGACTGCGGCCAGCAGCTGGCCGCCGCCATGATGCAGATTGAGAAGGAGGGCCGGGGCGTGGTCCTCTACATGCGCCAGGAGGGCCGAGGCATCGGCCTCATCAACAAGCTGAAGGCCTACGAGCTCCAGGAGAAGGGCTTTGACACGGTGGACGCCAATGTGGAACTGGGCTTTGCCCCGGATTTGCGGGAGTACTGGACCGGCGCCCAGATTCTCCGGGATTTGGGGGTGCGCACCATGCGGCTGCTCACCAACAACCCGGACAAGGTGTATCAGCTCTCCGAGTTCGGCCTGGAGATCACCCAGCGGGTGCCCATTCAGATGGACGCCAACGCCTATGATTTGTTCTACCTGAAAACCAAGCAGGAGCGGATGGGACACATTCTGACCTATTAAAAAAAGAGAGGAAGTTATCTGTATGAAAACCTTTGAGGGAAAACTGGTATCCAGCGGCATCAAGGTGGGCATTGTGGTGGCCCGCTTCAATGAGTTCATCACCAACAAGCTCCTCAGCGGCGCCATGGACGGACTGCTCCGCCACAACGTGAAGGAGGAGGACATCCAGGTGGCCTGGGTGCCCGGCGCCTTTGAGATTCCCCTCATCGCCTCCAAAATGGCCAAGAGCGGCCGCTACGACGCGGTCATCTGCCTGGGCGCCGTCATCCGCGGCTCCACCAGCCACTATGACTATGTGTGCAATGAGGTATCCAAGGGCATCGCCGCCGTCTCTCTGGAGACCGGGATTCCGGTGATGTTCGGGGTGCTCACCACCGAGAACATTGAGCAGGCCATTGAGCGGGCCGGCTCCAAGGCGGGCAACAAGGGCTCCGAGTGCGCCGAGGGCGCCATCGAGATGGTCAACCTCATCCGGGAGATGGGCTGCTGAGCCCTCTTTCCACAGAAAAAAGCAGCGGTATGGGCTTTCCCATACCGCTGCTTTTTTCAGCGCCCTTTTTTCCTGGGGCGGGCATTCTTTTTGGGCTTGGCCACCGCCCAGCCCGCCTTTTTCACCGGCCGGCTCTTCTTTTCCTGGCGGGCAGGCCGCTCCGGCTCCTTCCCCCTGGGGCGGCTCTCCCCTTCCGGCTTCCGCCCCGCGGGCCGGAGGAGACATTCCCTGCCGTAGCCGATTAAATCCTCCCGGTGGGCGGCGTGGAGGGCCTCCCGCACCAGGAGGCGCTTTTCCGGCCGCTTCCACTGCATCAGCGCCCGCTGCATGGCCTTCTCATGGGGGTCCCGGGGCACATACACCGGCTCCATGGTGCGGGGGTCAAGGCCGGTATAGTACATGCAGGTGGAGAGGGTACCCGGGGTAGGATAAAAGTCCTGCACCTGCTCCGGCTGGCGGCCGGACTTGTTCAGCCACTCCGCCAGACGCACCGCGTCGGACAGGGTGCAGCCGGGGTGGGAGGACATGAGGTAGGGCACCAGGTACTGCTCCTTGCCGTACTTCTGGTTCAGGGCCTCGTACTTGCGCCGGAACTTCTCATACACCGCGATGTGGGGCTTGCCCATGTAGTCCAGCACCCCGTCCACACAGTGCTCCGGCGCTACCTTCAACTGGCCGGAGACGTGATATTTCACCAGCTCGGCAAAAAACTCCCCGCTCTTGTCCTGGAGCATATAGTCAAACCGAATGCCGGAGCGGATAAAGACCTTCTTTACCCCGGGCACCGCCCGAATCTTCCGCAGCAGCATCAGGTAGTCGGTGTGGTCCGCGTCCAGATTGGGGCAGGGCTCCGGAGCCAGGCAGGCCCGATTCCGGCACATACCCGCCTTCCCCTGCTTTTTGCAGGCCGGACGGCGGAAGTTGGCGGTGGGACCCCCCACATCGTGGATATAGCCCTTGAAGCCGGGGTGGTGTACCAGCTCCTCCACCTCCCGCAGTACGCTCTCATGGCTGCGGGAGGAAATGATCCGCCCCTGGTGGAAGGCCAGGGAGCAGAAGTTGCACGCCCCGAAGCAGCCCCGGTTATGGGCCACCGAAAAGCGCACCTCCTCAATGGCGGGGACGCCTCCCATGCTGTCGTACATGGGGTGGGGCTCCCGGACATAGGGCAGCTCCGCCACAAAATCCAGCTCCGCCGTGGTCAGGGGCATGGCGGGGGGATTGACGATGAGCAGCCGGTCCCCATGGCGCTGGAGGATGGCCTTCCCCCGCACCGGGTCGTGCTCCTCATACTGAATCCGATTGGCCAGGGCATACTGCCGCTTGTCGGCGCGCACCTGCTCAAAGGAGGGGCACTCCACCATGGGGTAGGCGCATTCCGCGGGCGTTTTCCCAATAAAGGCCGTTCCCTTTATACCCTTGATCTCCCCAACGGGAGTGCCGGAGGCCAGTCGGGCGGCAATCTCCCGGGTGGCGGTCTCCCCCATGCCGTATACCAGCAGGTCGGCCTGGCTGTCCAGCAGCACCGAGCGGCGCACCTTGTCCTCCCAGTAGTCGTAATGGGCAAACCGCCGGAGAGAGGCCTCCAGCCCGCCAATCACCAGGGGGATGTCCCCAAAGGCCTCCCGAATCTTATTGGCATAGACAATTACCGCCCGGTCAGGCCGCAGACCGGCCCTGTTTCCCGGGGAATAGGCGTCGTCATGCCGCCGCTTCTTGGCCACGGTGTAGTGGGCCACCATGGAGTCAATGTTGCCGGCGGAGAGCATCACACCCAGTCTCGGCCGGCCAAGAGCTGTAAAGCTCTCTACCTTGTGCCAGTCCGGCTGAGCCAGAATCGCCACCCGGTAGCCCTCCGCCTCCAGCAGGCGGGAGATAATGGCCGGGCCGAAAGAGGGGTGGTCCACATAGGCGTCGCCGGTCAGGATCAGAAAGTCGTACCAGTACCAGCCCCGCTCCTCCATATCCGCTTTGGAAACGGGAAGAAATGCTCTCATATTACCTCGCTTCGTCCGTATCAAAACCGATGTGCTTTTCCAGCAAATCCAGCGGTGTGCCATCGGCTCCCTTGCTCTCGCCGGTCTTTACAAACCCATATTTTTTGAAAAACCGCTGTGTCGTTCCGCTCTCCGGCGGGCAGCACAGCCGCAGGCGGGTGCGGCCCATGGGCCGGTACGTGGACACCGCCTGGCCGATGAGCTGTACCCCCAGTCCCTTTTTCCGATAGGCGGGAAGCATATGCAGGGCGGAGATGTACCCCACGCCCTCCTCCTGCCCCCGCTCCAAATCCAGCTGAAGGACACCGCTGAAGGTGTCGCCCAGCATGGCGGCCATTACCGCCTTCCGGTTGTCCTGGCGCCAGCAGTGCAGGGCATCCTGCCAGAATCCCTCCCCGTCAAAGGGCGCCGCCTCGCCATGGATATCCTGCCAGGCCTGGGCCTGCGCCGTCCGGAAGAGCCGGGCGTCCTCCCCCTCCATGTCCAGGGGGCGGAACCACAGGTTGGCGTCCGCCAGGCTGCTCTCCCGGGACTTCCACCACTTCTGGCGGGCCAGGGTGGAGATTTCCTCGGGCAGGTGGGAGCTGTCATTTTCAAACACCAGGCGGCAGATGCCGTACTTATCCACCGTCAGGCAGGTAACTCCGGTATTGTCGCTGTGACCCAGGCCGTCCATTTCCCCCGGCCCCAGGCCCCGGATGGCGGCCTGGAGACAGCGGATGGCCGTGCCGTGGGAGAAGAGGGCCACCGTCTGCTCCGGATGCCGCTCGGCAATGTCCCGCACCGCGTTCAGCATCCGCTTCTGCACCTGGGCAAAGCTCTCCCCCCCTTCCACCTGGAACTTGGGAGTGCTGTGGTTGAATTCATACAGCATTTCACCCTCCCGGTGGGACAGCTCCCCCCAGGGGGTATCCTCCCACACGCCCACGCCAATCTCCCGCAGGTCGGAGCGGGTATGCAGCTCCAACCCGTGGGAGGCGTAGATGGCCCGGGCGGTGGTCATGGTGCGGAACAGATCGCTGGAATACACCGCGTCGATGGGAATATTATCAAACCGCCCTTTCAGAGCGGAAATCTGCCGGTAGCCGTTGTCGGTAATCAGGCTGTCATACCAGCCGTGGACCCGGCGGTACAGGTTGCCCTCCGCCTCCGCATGGCGAATGAGATAGATTCTGGTCATGTCTGTATTTCCCTGCTCTCTCTGGTATGTAGTCGTCGTACACCCCGCATGCCTCAGAGCAGATACGGGGAAAGGGCGTCCTCCACCACGCCCTCAAAGGACTGGGCCGCGCCCCAGTCAAAGCGGAACAGGCCCTCACCGCCGCCGCCGCCGATGGTGTGCACCCGGGTGCGGCCGCTGAGATTGTCAATGGTAACGGTGAGGGTCAGGCGGTTGCCAGCCCGCCAGTAGTGCTTCTCATACACCATCACCGCGCACTTCAGGCCGTCAGGCCCCTGGAGCACATAGTGGTCCAACAGTTCGCCGGTGATGCTGCCGTCCACAATGGCGCTGTGGATCAGCTCTCCGCACTGGTCCATGGAGCAGGACACAAAGTAGGTATTTTCCATTCGTTTTCCTCCTCACCAGGGGCGCACACCGCCTGTCAGGTCAGATACCTTGTCAAGGCCCTGCCTGCGGGCAATCTGCGCCAGCTCATCCCGTACCTTGAGGGGGGCGTAGGGGTCCGCGAAGCAGGCGGTGCCCACCGCCACGGCGGAGGCTCCGGCCAGCATCAGCTGGGCCGCGTCCTCCCCCTTGGCCACGCCGCCCATACCCAGAATGGGCAGATCCACGGCACAGGCCACCTCCCATACCATCCGCACCGCCACGGGCAGCACGGCGGGGCCGGACAGGCCACCGGTGTTCATTTTCAGAATGGGACGGCGGGTATTGACATCAATGCGCATCCCCCGCAGGGTGTTGATGAGGGACAGGGCATCCGCCCCGGCATCCGCCACCGCCCGGGCAATTTCAGTGATGTCGGTGACGTTGGGGGACAGCTTCACCATCACGGGGACGGCGGCGTGCGCCTTGGCCACTTTGGTGACCTCGGCGGCCAGCTCCGGCTTGGTGCCGTAGGCCAGCCCGCCGGCCTTCACGTTGGGGCAGGAGATGTTCACCTCGATTAGATCCACCCCCGCCGCCGACAGCTTTTCGCACATGATGCCGTACTCTTCCGGGGTGTTGCCGGAGATGTTGGCGATAACCACCAGGTCATGGCGGCGCAGCTCGGGCAGCTCACGGGCGATAAAGTCGTCCACGCCGGGGTTCTGGAGCCCCACGGAGTTGAGGATGCCCATGGGGGTCTCAGCGATGCGGGGAGGCGGATTGCCCTCCCGGCGATGGAGGGTCAGGCCCTTGGCACAGATGCCCCCCAGCTCGCTCAGATCATAAAACTGGCCGTACTCCCGGCCAAAGCCGAAGGTGCCGGAGGCCACCACGATAGGATTTTTTAGGCGCACCCCCGCCAGCTCAACGGACAAATCCACCTTAGACATTCCAGTCCACCTCCCTGGCGTCAAAGACCGGGCCGTCCTTGCACACGTGCTTCATGGTGCCGTCGGCCATCTGAATGGCGCAGCCCAGGCAGGCGCCCACGCCGCAGGCCATCCGCTCCTCCATGGAAACCTGGCAGGGTACCCCGTACTCCGCCGCCGCCTTGGCCACATTTTTCAGCATGGGCCTGGGCCCGCAGGCCAGAACAGCTGTAAAGTCTTTATCCTGTTCAAAGATGTCTCTCACCTGGGCGTCCACAAACCCGTGGCGGCCAAGGCTTCCGTCATCGGTGCAAAGGTAAGTCGCCTTACAGGTATCCTGGAACTGGTCGGCCAGAATCACCCGGTCGGCGGAGCGGAAGCCCAGCACGGCAACGGCATTTTTATGGAAAGCTTCGGCATAGCCCAGCAGAGGAGGCACGCCGATGCCGCCCCCCACCAGGAGGTAGCGGCCGCCCCCCTCCACAGCAAAGCCGTTGCCCAGGGGGCCCAGCACGTCCACCTTGTCTCCCTCTTTGCGCTGGGCCAGCCAGCGGGTACCCTCTCCCTTTACCTCAAAGATGAGGGCGGCGGTGTTCTCCGGCTCATCGGCCAGAACATAGGCCACAGAGATGGGCCGGCGGAGGAGATTACCCTCCCCGCAGGCCACGTGAAGGAACTGTCCGGCCCGGAGCCCCTGCTCCTCCACCATCCTCCCCACTTCCAGGGTCATCCAGTAAGTGCTGTCATTGAGGGGGGTCATCCCCACCACGGTGCAGAGCTGTTCGATGGGCATGGTCTCCCCTCCTTACCCGATGGTAATGAACCGGCAGATATCGTCCCGCATGGCGAGGGCGGCGCTGCGGGCGGCCTCCTGGTAATCCTGACCGTCCTTGCCCGTCTTCTGCCAGGCGCAGATAATCCCCCGGGAGGAGTTGACAATGGCGCCCCGGCCCTGGGCCTGGAAGGCATACTGCACGTCCTCGGCGGTGCCGCCCTGGGCCCCATAGCCGGGCACCAGCAGGAAGGTGTGGGGCATCCGGGCCCGAATCTGTTTCAGTTCATCGGGGTGGGTGGCCCCCGCCACGCCGCCGGCCATGGTGTAGCCGTACTTGCCCTCGGTGCCCGCCCCCCATTTCTCAATGAGGTCGGCCATCAGGCCATAGACGGCATCCCCGTCGCCGGCGGTCACATTCTGCAGCTCGCCGGAGCCGGGGTTGGAAGTCTTGACCAGGGAGAAGGTGCACTTGTCCAGCTGCCTGCACACCTTCAGGAAGGGATTGACGCTGTCGCCCCCCATGTAGCCGTTGAGGGTAACACAGTCGGCGTCAAACACGCTCAGCTCCCGCTCCCCCACCTTGGTGGCGCCCAGCCAGGCGTCGGCATAGGCCTCGGCGGTGGAACCGATGTCCCCCCGCTTGATATCGGCAATGACAAAGAAGCCCTTTTCCTTGGCATAGCGGATGGTGCGCTCCAGCACCTCCATGCCCCGCCAGCCCAGCCGCTCATAGTAGGCGGACTGGGGCTTCACCGCGGGCACGAGGCCGCACAGAGCGTCCATCAGGCCGCAGTTGAAGCGGTACAGCGCCTCGGCGGCCCCCTCCAGGGTCTCGCCATACTGGGCGTAGCAGGCCTGGCGGATATGGGCGGGCACATACTCCGGCTTGGGGTCCAGGCCCACCACGGTGGGGTTCTTGCAGGCGATAATCTTCTCTTGCAGCGCATCAAAGGACATACTTCTCAAACTCCTCTTTTTCTGTATTTCACGCGGTCAGGGCTTGTCCTGATAAATCACCCTGCCGCCCACGATGGTGTATTTTACCTTGCCCTTCAGCTTTTTCCCCGCGAAGGGGGTGTTGCGGCCCTTGGAGGCAAACCGCTCCGGGTCCACCGTCCACTCCTCCGCCGGGTCAAAGATGACCATGTCTCCATCGGCGCCGATGGACAGCCGGCCCTTGGTGGGCAGGCGGAGGATACAGGCGGGGTTGATGGTCATCTTCCGCAGAATATCGGACAGGGGCAGCTCCTTGGTATGGTACAGGTAGGTGAGGGTCACACCCAGAGCGGTTTCCAGTCCCACCATACCGCTGGGGGCCTCGGTAAGGGGCCGGGCCTTCTCCTCCGCGGAGTGGGGGGCGTGGTCGGTGGCAATGGCGTCGATGGTGCCGTCCTTCAGCCCCTCGATGATGGCCTCCACATCCGCCCGGGTGCGCAGGGGAGGATTCACCCGGGCCAGGGTGCCCTGGGTGAGAATCTCATCCTCGGTGAGGGAAAAATACTGGGGACAGGTCTCGCAGGTAATCTGCACCCCCTTGCGCTTGTACCGCCGGACCAGGGCCACCGACTTGGCGGTGGAGATGTGGCAGATGTGGACCGCCGCCCCCGTCTCCTCCGCCAGCATGGCGTCCCGGGCCACCATCAGCTCCTCGGCAATGGCCGGACGGCCGCTGATGCGCAGCTGCCGGGAAATGCGCCCCTCGTTCACGGCGTAATTCTTTACCATATCCGCGTCCTCGCAGTGGGAGAGGATGGTGAGATTCTGCCGGTGGGCGGTGATGAGCCCGTCCCGCATCAGGTTGGCGTTCTGCACCGGCACCCCGTCGTCAGACAGAGCCACCGCGCCGGCATTCCGCAGAGCCTCGAAGTCGGTGAGCTCCTCCCCCTTCTGCCCCCGGGACACCGCGCCGATGGGCCAGACATGGACGCCGCAGGCCGCGGCCGCCTTCTGCTTCACAAAATCAATGCCCTCCGGCGTATCGGTTACCGGCCGGGTGTTGGGCATACAGGCAATGGAGGTGAAGCCCCCCCGGGCCGCCGCCGCCGCGCCGGTCTCAATGGTCTCCTTATACTCAAAGCCGGGCTCCCGCAGATGCACATGCATATCCACCAGACCGGCACACACCGTCAGGCCGCTGGCGTCAATTACTTCCGCGTCCGACTCTCTGATATCGCTGCCGATGACGGCTACCTTTCCGTCCTCCAGCAGAATGTCCATTACGCCGCCGATGCCCCCTACCGGGTCCACCAGCCGTCCCTGGCGTATCAGCAGTTTCACGCAATCACTCCTTTCTTCCGCAAAAAAAGGGCCCAGGCGCCTTCCCCCGACCCTCCGTGCATTCCTGCATTTCTGTGTTTCCATTATAACTTGAATCGCATATTTTAGCAACGGATTTTTCTGCATTTCGGGGAATAATAGCGATGGACACCAATCTGCAGAAGGGAGCGTCACACATGACAAAGCACGCGTTTTTGGAAGGAATGGGCATGGGAATCATCGCGGGAGCGGCCATCGGTATGGCCGTGGCCACCAAGAGCATGCAGAGTCCCGACATGCGCCGGATGGCCAAAAAAGCCGCCCACCGCATGGAGCACATGAAAGACGATCTGGCGGATACGCTGGGCTTCTGACACAAGGTGTTCCCGCAAAAACGGCCGCCTGGAGGCGGCCGTTTTTGCGGGAACAGGATTACATCAGCCGGAGAATTTCCCGTTTCAGCCGGGCGATAATCCGTTTCTCCAGCCGGGAAATGTAGGACTGGGAAATACCCAGGCTGTCCGCCACCTCCTTCTGGGTGCGCTCCGGCCGTCCGTCCAGTCCAAAGCGCATGGTGATAATCCGCCGCTCCCGGCCGTCCAGCTTCTCCAGCGCGTCCAGCAGCAGCCGCCGGTCCACGTCGTCCTCTATGGGCTTCATCACCAAATCGGTCTCGGTGCCCAGAATGTCGGAGAGCAGCAGCTCGTTGCCGTCCCAGTCGGTGTTCAGCGGCTCGTCAAAGGATACCTCGCTTTTCAGATTGGCCGTCTTGCGCAGGTGCATCAGAATTTCATTTTCAATGCATCGGGAGGCATAGGTGGCCAGCTTGATGTTTTTGGAGGGCTGAAAGGTGTTGATGGCCTTGATCAGGCCAATGGTGCCGATGGAAATCAAATCCTCAATGCCCACCCCGGTATTTTCAAACCGGCGGGCGATATACACCACCAGCCGAAGATTGCGCTCAATGAGCCGGGCGCGCACCTCCTCCCCGCCTCTGTCCAGGCCGGCGATCAGGGCCGCCTCCTCTTCGCGAGACAGGGGGGGCGGCAGCGTGTCGCTCCCTCCGATGTACATGACCTTGCCCGGCAGGCACAGCCCCAGCCGGGCCAGAAGCTTTTGCAGGCCTGCGTACCAGCGTGCCCTCTGCCCCATCCAATCCTCCCCCTTTTTTCGGTTAAGTACCAATCAGCGCGCAATAGCCGCCTCCATCCGTCAGCGGAGTGGGCGAAAGGGCCAGCAGCAGCCGCCCCCAGTCCTCCGTGCCCACCCGGGCTGCGTCCAGCCGGAGGGCCAGCAGCAGTCCGCACTCCACCCCCACCGACTGGTAGGGCAGCAGCCGGCAGCGGCCCCGCCAGCCTCCGCTGTCCAGCCGCTCCAGCAGCAGGGCCGGCTCCCGCAGCTCCTCCACCGTGGGGGCCGTTCCCGGCGGAAAGAGGGCGGCTACCTTTTCTCCCTCCGCCACCATCACCGACCTGCCGGTGGCGGGATCGGTGAGGGTGTTCCCCGTATCCACCAGCGCGGTCAGCGCCACCCGCCGTCCCTCCAGCTTCAGCACCGCCGGCACCAGCTCCCTGGGGCCGCCATGGCGGGCCGCCCGCTGAAACACCAGGGTAAGAACCGCATAGCACCCCGCCGCCGACAGCAGAATGAGCCGCAAATCCATGGCGGAGGTGAGCACCCCGTTTTCCAGCGCCAGACGCCGGCTGCCCAGGCTCTGGAGGGCAAAAATACCGCCGCCGAAGGCGGCGGAGGTGAGAAAGAACACCAGGCTCACCCGGAGCAGGCGGCGGCTGCCTCCATACCCAATCAGCACCATCCCCACCGCCGCGCCCAGCTTGCACAGGGGATGGAGGAGAAAGCCGCCGCCGGGTAGGAACACCGCCGCGCTGTATGCCGCCCCCAGCACGGCGCCCAGGGCCAGCCGGCCCCGGCGGAGCACCTCCCCCGCCAGCCGGCCGGCGGCCAGAAGCAGCAGGTAATCCACCACAAAATTCAGCAGGAACAGCTCATCCAGGTAGACCGTACCCATGCCCGCTTCCCCCCTCATCTTTGGGCCGCAGACCTCATTATAAAAGGCCCCGTCCACAAAAAAGGTCAGAACGAGTTGGGGGCAAAAAAAGATGTGCCCGGGCTGCCGCCCGGGCACATTGTATCTTTGGTTACACCTCCGGCACCAGCTGGGCAAGGGCCTGGCACAGCGCCTCCATCTCCTCGTCCGTGCCCACGGTGATGCGCAGGTAGTCGCGGATGCGGGGCTTGTCCCACCAGCGCACCAGAATCCCCCGCTCCCGCAGGCCGTCCAGCAGAGCCTTGGCCTCCACCGCCGGGTGGGAGACGAACAGGAAGTTGGCTGCGGAATCGCTGACCGCAAAGCCCATCCGCTTCAGCCGGTCGGCCGCCCAGTCCCGGGTGCTGGAAATTTTCATGGTAATGGCCCGGAGATAGTCCCGGTCCCGCAGCGCCCCCTCCGCTCCAGCCAAAGCCAGCCGGTCCAGCGTGTAGGAGTTGAAGGAATTCTTTACGCTGTTCAGGGCGGCGATGAGATTCTCATTGCCCAGGGCGAAGCCCACCCGCAGCCCGGCCAGGGCCCGGGACTTGGACATGGTCTGTACTACCACCAGATTGGGATAGCTGTCAATGAGAGGGACGGCGGACTGGGCGCCGAAGTCCACATAGGCTTCATCCACCACCACCACCGACTGCGGATTGCCCTCCAGCAGAGTGCGGATATCACACAGAGACACCGCCCGTCCGGTGGGGGCGTTGGGATTGGCAATCACCACCCCGCCGTTGTTCCCCAGGAAAGGCTCCAGAGGCAGGCCGAAGCACTCGTCCAGCGGGACCTCCCGGTAGCTCAGGCCGAACAAGTCCGCAAAGACGGGATAAAAGCTATATGTAATGTCCGGGAACAGAATGGCGCGCTCGGCATCAAAAAAGGCCTGAAAGCACAGGGCCAGCACCTCGTCCGAGCCGTTTCCCACAAAGACCTGGCCGGGCTTCAAATCAAAGGTGGCGGCCAGGGCCTCCCGCAGGGAGGTGCACTCAGGGTCCGGATAAAGCCGCAGGCTCTCCCCCGCCGCCTCCCGGATGGCGGCCACCGCCGTCTGGGAAGGGGGATAGGGATTTTCGTTGGTGTTGAGCTTAATGAACTTTCGCTCCCGGGGCTGTTCGCCGGGAACGTACGGGGTCAGGGCCTTGGCCCGCTTGCTCCAAAATTCCTTCATGTCTCCTTGTCCTCCCCGCCGCGTATTATCTTTTTCACGCTCTTTTCCGCCTTGCTCCGGGGAATCATCAGTTCATGGCCGCACCCCAGACAGCGCAGGCGGAAGTCCATCCCCACCCGCAGCACCTGCCAGCGGCGGCTCCCGCAGGGGTGCTCCTTCTTCAGCTCCAGCTCGTCGCCCACCCGGATATCCATGCTCTGACCTCCCCGTTTCACGCTTTACTGCTATAAAGCATATTATAATTTCCCCAAACGTCCCTGTCAATTCAAGGTTGCCCCTCGCATATACTGAGCCATCGAGAAAAAAACGTCCGGAATTCAGAAAGGATTGGTCATATTGACGAGCTGTTTTCCCCCTGAAGGACGGCTGCTGCACACGCCGGAAAACCAGGCCGCCTGCGCCTCGCCCGACGCCCTGCGCCGGGCCATGGCGGCAGGCACCATTCTGGAGGGCGTCGCCCTCTCCTGCAGCGCCAACCACGACCTGACCGTGGAGCTTGGCCCTTACATCGGCCGTATCCCCCGGGAAGAGGCCGCCCTGGGCATCGCCCAGGGGGAGGTACGGGATATCGCCATTCTCTCCCGGGTTGGCAAGCCGGTCTGCTTTACCGTGACCGGGCTGGAAGAGCAGGACGGGCGTCTGCTTCCCCTTCTCTCCCGCCGCATGGCCCAGCAGACCGCCCTGGAATATATGCTGTCCCATTGGAAGCCGGGTCAAATTATTCCCGCCACCGTCACCCACCTGGAGCCCTTCGGCGCTTTTGTGGACATCGGCTGCGGGGTGGTTTCTCTCATCGGCATTGAAAATATCTCAGTGGCCCGGATTCCCCATCCCCAGGCCCGGTTTTCCGTGGGGGACGCCATCTGGGCGGTGGTCCAGGAAATGGAGCCGGCCCGGGGGCGCATCTACCTCACCCACCGGGAGCTGCTGGGCACCTGGCAGGAGAACGCCGCCCGCTTTCACACCGGCATGACGGTACCCGGCATCGTCCGGGGCATCAAGGAATACGGCGCCTTCGTGGAGCTCACCCCCAACCTGTCCGGTCTGGCGGAGCACAGTCCCCTGCTCCGGGAAGGGGGACGGGTTTCGGTGTACATCAAGGCTATCCTGCCCGAGCGGATGAAAATCAAGCTGCTGGTCATAGACGCCCTGCCCCCCGCCCCACGGCCGGAGCCCCTGCACTATTTCCTCACCGAAGGGTGCATGGAGAAGTGGAAATACGCGCCGCCGGGCTGCTGCAAGGTGGGCATGGAGTCTGTCTTTTCCGGCTAGTCAAAACCTCCGGCTAAGCCGGAGGCTTGAGTAGGCCCTATAAGGGCCTGATACGGACGAAGCCCCTTAAGGGGCCCCGAAAGGTTTGCCGACTGCATTTCTTTCTCGGGCTACCCCTTAAGGG
>CALWOL010000047.1 GCA_944383135.1 uncultured Flavonifractor sp. | reverse complement strand
TCCCGAAGGCGCCACCCTCAAAGCCGAAGGTCTGGAGGAACCACAGCAGCACGCTCATGGCCAGGATCAGGGTGCCCGCCTTGATGAGGAAGCCCTTCACCTTCTCCCACACGTGGAGGGCAATGTTTTTCGGGGTGGGCAGGCGGTAGGGGGGCAGCTCCAGCACGAAGGCGGCGGGCTCACCCTTGAACACCAGCTTTTTCAGCAGGATGCCGGAGATAATGGCGAAGATCAGGCCCAGCAGGTACAGGGAGAACACCACCACCCCGCCGTATTTGGGGAAGAAAGCGGCGGTGAGCAGGCCGTACACCGGCAGCCGGGCGGAGCAGGACATGAAGGGCACCAGCATGATGGTCATGCGGCGGTCCTTCTCATTTTCCATGGTGCGGGCGCCCATGACAGCGGGCACGGTGCAGCCGAAGCCCATGAGCATGGGGATAAATGCCTTGCCGGACAGGCCAAATCGGCGGAGCAGCCGGTCCATGATGAAAGCCGCCCGGGCCATGTAGCCGGAATCCTCCAGGAAGGAGAGGAACAGGAACAGGATGGCAATCTGGGGCAGGAAGGTGAGCACGCCGCCCACGCCGGCGATGACGCCATCCACCAGCAGAGCCTCCACCCAGGGAGCGGTGCCGGCGGCGGCCAGGACGCCCCGGACCCATTCCGCGAAATAGCCGCCGATGAGGGTATCCCCCCCGTCGGCCAGCACCTGGCCGGGGCCGAAAGTGAGGGCGAACATGGCCAGCATCATCAGCAGGAACACCGGAATGGCCAGGAATTTGTGGGTGACGATGGCATCCACCCGGTCGGACAGGGTGGGCGCGCCCAGGGGGCGGCCCCGGGTCACGGAGCCCTCCACTACCTTCTGGATGAACTGGTACCGGGCGTCGGCAATGAGGGTCTCCCGGTCGCCCAGCTCATAGGCGCTCTCATACTCCCGGCAGACGCGTTCCAGCTTTTCCTTGGTATCCCCGTCCAGGCCCAGGGCCTGCTCCACCAGGGCATCCCCCTCAATGAGCTTGATGGAGGCCCAGTGGGCGGGGATATTGGCGGCGTATGCCTTGTCGTGGATGAGCTCACCCACCTTGTGGTGGATCTGGTGGGTGAAGTCGTCGTACAGGTCGTCGGGCTCCACCGTGACGCCCACGTGCATCTGCCGATGGGCCACCTCCAGCAGCTCCTGTATGTTTTTGCCGGAGCGGGCGGTGATGGGAATCACGGGCACGCCCAGGGCCCTGGACAGGCCCTCCACGTCAATCTTGTCTCCGTGGCGCTCCACCTCGTCCATGAAGTTCAGGGCGATGACCATGGGCCGCTCCAGCTCCAGCAGCTGGGCGGTGAGATACAGGTTGCGCTCAATGTTGGTGGCGTCGATGATGTCGATGATGGCGTCGGGCCGCTCCCCCACGATAAAGTCCCGGGCCACAATCTCCTCCATGGAATAGGGGGACAGGGAGTAGATGCCGGGCAGGTCCACCACCGTCACCGGCTTGCCGTCCACCTCCGCCTTACCCTCCTTCTTCTCCACCGTGACGCCCGGCCAGTTGCCCACGTACTGGTTGGAGCCGGTGAGGGCGTTGAAGAGGGTGGTCTTGCCGCAGTTGGGGTTGCCCACCAGGGCCAGCTTCATCTCCCGGGTATCATGGCTGGCATAGTCGGGCTCGCCGCCATGGACGGCCGCCTCATGGGCGTGGTCGGCGTCCATCCGCCGCAGGGTCTCCTCATCGGGGATGTGCTGCACCATGCCCATGCGCTGCTTCCGCACCCTGGCCCGGCGCTCCCCCTCTTCCCCGGTGGCGATGAGGATCTGGGCGGCGTCCGCCTTGCGCAGGGAGAGCTCATAGCCCCGCAGGTTCAGCTCCAGCGGGTCCCCGAAGGGAGCCACCTTCCGCACCGTCACCACTGTGCCGGGGGTCAGGCCCATATCCACCAGCCGGCGCTTCACCGGCCCGCTCTCATTGCCCACCCGCAGGATGGTGCCCCGCTGGCCGGGCTGTACCTCCTCCAGGGTCTGTTGACTGTTTTTGCGCGCTTCCGTGTTCATGCTTTCTCCGCCCATCAAAAGTTAATCTTGTCTAATTCAGCCGCTTTATTATACTACGCCTTGCGGCAGACACGCAAGGGATGGGCCTTGCCATTTTTCACAAAGATATGCAAAAAGGGGATGGCCACAGCCATCCCCTTTGCCTCATTGGAATTTAATCCTCGTGGTCGTGCTCCTCGCAGCCGCAGCCGCAGCTGTCGTCTTCATCTCCGCAGCAGCAGTCGTCGGACAGGTCCAGGGCAAACTTCTGCTTGCAGCCGGGGCACTGAATCACACCCTCCTCCAGCACGGACTCGTCAATCATCAGCGTCTCGCCGCAGTTGGGGCAATCCACCTCGAAAAAGTCGTCGTCATCGCAGCAGCACTCGTCGTCCTCGTCCTCGTCGTCGAACACGGCCTTCTCCACGTCGGACAGGTCATCGGAGATGGCGTCAATCTCCTCACCCAGAGCCTCGGCATTCTCTTCCAAATCCTCAATGGACATGCCGATCTCCTCCAGGATGCCGATCATCACGGAGATGAGCTTGCCCTCCTTGGACTTCTCGGTGTCGATGTTCAGGCCCTCAGCCAGACCCTTCAGGTACGCGACCTTCTCAGAAATCGTCATAATACGTTCTCCTTTTCATCAGCAGGCGGCCACAAAGGGCCTTGCATCACCAGATAGCACGCCTCACACCCTCCGCGACGGCACACTGCTTACCGCTCCGCGAAAAAAGCCTTGCGCCTGCGGCGCAACTGTTTTTTCGTCTGCGCGATTCGCTGTGCACCTGCTCCCGGGCGCTTGGGCGCTCAGCTTTAAGCCTTGCAGCGCTCCAGGTACTCGCCGGTTCTGGTGTCGATCTTAATCTTGTCGCCGGGGTTGATGAACAGAGGCACCTTAATCTCGGCGCCGGTCTCCAGGGTGGCGGGCTTGGTCACGTTGGTGGCGGTATCGCCCTTGAAGCCGGGATCGGTCTCGGTGACCTCCAGCTCCACAAAGGTGGGGGGCTCCACGGCGAAGATCTTGCCCTTGTAGGAGTTGATCTTGCACACCATGTTCTCCTTCACGAAGCGGAAGTTGTCACCCAGCAGCTCAGCGCCGATGGGTACCAAATCGTAGGTCTCCGGGTCCATAAAGTAGTACAGATCCCCGTCGTTGTAGCTGTACTCCATGTCCTTGCGCTCCACGTAGGCCTGCTCGAACTTGGCGGTGGGGTTGAAGGAGGTCTCGGTCACGCCGCCGGTGATGACGTTCTTCATCTTGGTGCGGACGAAGGCGGCACCCTTACCAGGCTTGACGTGCTGGAACTCCACCACCTGCATGACCTGACCATCCATCTCGAAGGTCACACCGTTGCGGAAATCACTGGCAGTAATTGTAGGCATTCTATTCATCCTCCAAACAGGTATTCAAAAATTCAGCTAAGATATTTTACCCTATTCTTCCCCTGTTTGCAAGGCTTTTTACAGAATAATGAGTTCTTTGGGCGATTTGGTCAGGTCCACGCTGCCCTCGGCGGTGTAGACCAGCACATCCTCGATGCGCACGCCGAACCGGCCGGGCAGGTAAATGCCGGGCTCGGCGGACACCACCGCGCCCACGGGCATGGGGGTCTCATCCCGGCCGTTGGCGTTGGGGGCCTCGTGAATTTCAATGCCCACGCTGTGGCCGAAGCCGTGGCCAAAATAGGGGCCGTAGCCCGCCTCCTCGATCACCCGGGCGGCGGCGGTGTGGATCTCCTTGCCGGGCACCCCGGCTTTAGCCTTGGCAATGCCCGCCAGCTGGGCCTTCAGCACGGTGTCGTACACCTTGCGCATCTCCTCGCCGGGCTGGCCCAGGGCGATGGTGCGGGTCATATCGGAGCAGTAGCCACCGTATTTGCAGCCGAAGTCCATGGTGATGAACTCGCCCTGCTGCACCTGCTTCTCACTGGGGATGCCGTGAGGCAGAGAGCCGTTGGGACCGGACACCACGATGGGATCAAAGCTCATCTTCTCCGCCCCCCGCAGCAGCATCTCGTACTGGAGGCGGGCGGCGATCTCCTGCTCGGTCATGCCGGGCTGGATGAACTTCAGAATGGCGTCAAAGGCGGCGTCGGTAATCTCCTGGGCCTTCCGCATCAGGGCGATCTCCTCCTCGTCCTTGGCGGCCCGGAGGGTGCCCAGCAGCTTCTGGGCGGGCACCAGCTCACAGGGGAGGGCGGCCTCATAGTCCCGGAAGGCGGCCACCGTCAGATAGCCGTCCTCAAAGCCCAGCTTCTTGATGCCCAGCTCCTCCACCGCCTGGATAACCAGGGGCTTCTGCGCCGCAGAGGCGGAGGTCATGGTGATGGCCGCGCCGGTAACCAGCTTCTCCGCCGCCTCAATATAGCGGGAGTCGGTGAAGTAGCGGCACTCCGCCTTGGTGACCACCACGGCGCCCTCGCCGTGGAAGCCGATGGCGTAGTATTCCCCGGGATCGCTCATCAGGAGCATCCCGTCCAGACCGTACTCGTCCAGCTTGGCTGCAATCTGCTTCAGGTGGTTCATATCAAAGACTTCCTTTCTGAAATCAAAGCATTCTGATAGAGTCGTTTCATGGTCAGCGCATCCTCCGCCTGGGTCCCCGCGCTTTGCCCCAGCGGGCCGCGGCCCGCCGGGGGCCCCGATTTCCCATCTGCCTGGGCGAAATGAATTCGCCCGGCATCAAGGTTTTGGGCCTGGGGCCCAAAACGCTTGTACGGCGCAAAAGCGCCGCCCCGCTTCGCGGGGCCCCTGCGAAAGCGCGCGCAGGCTCAGCCCCCGTTGCCTTGGTACAGCCGCTTCATGGTCAGCGCGTCCTCCGCCTGGGTCCCCGCGCTTTCGCAGATAAAGGTGGGACTCCAGCCCCGCAGGGCCACCTCCGCCATCAGAGGGGCCGGGTCAGGCCCGAAGTCCGCCTGGGCAAAGGTCAGGTGCATCTTCTCGCCCCCGTTGGGGGTAAACTGGATTTTGGAAAAGTGGCTGTGGAAAACGCTGGCCCGCGCCTCTCCCAGCACTTCCCGGATACGGTCCAGCATCCGCGCGCAGGCCTCCCGGCCCTCCATCTCCCCCAGGGAGCGGGCGTACAGATGTCCAAAGTCCACACAGGGGACGAGCCGCTCATCCAAGGTGCACAGCTCCAGCACCTCGTCCAAATCCCCCAGCTGGTTGATTTTCCCCATGGTCTCGGGACAGAGGGCAATGTGGCCGAAGCCGGCGCCGTCGCAGGCGGCCGCCACCTCTTTCAAGGATTTTTTGGCGATATCCAGCGCCTCCCTTCGGGTGCGCTTCATCAGAGCCCCGGAGTGGATCACCACCCGTCTGGCTCCCATCCAGTCCGCCGCCCGGCAGGCGGCAGTAATATAGCCGACGGTCTTTTTCAGGCTGTCTGGGGCGGGGTTTGCCAGGTTGATGAAATAGGGGGCGTGGAGAGACAGGACAATCCCCGCCTCCTTTGCCGCCGCCCCGATTTTGCCCGCGGTCTCCTCCCCTACGTTGACCCCCTTGCCGCACTGGTACTCGTAGCAGTCCAGCCCCAGGCCGGCCAGCCAGCGGGGGGCCTCGGCGGAGGATTGATAGGGGAAGGAATCGGCGTTGCCCGCCGGTCCGAACGTGGCGCTCACAGCGGTCTGCTCCTCCTTTTCGTCAGGGCGCGGAAGGGCCACTCCACGGCATAGCGCAGGTAGCGGCCGGGATTGCCCGCCAGGCGGATGGGCTCCACCAGCAGGGTGAAAATGCCCGCATTCCGGCCGCCCAGAATATCGGTAAAGATTTGGTCCCCCACAATGGCGGTCTGCTCCGCCGTGCAGCCCATCTGCTCCATGGCCCGGTAGAAGGAGCGGGGCTTGGGCTTTCCGGCGTGGCCGATAAAGGGGACCCCCAGGGCCTGGGAAAAGCGCTCCGGCCGCCCGGGATGCCGGTTGTTGGACAGGACGAACAGGGTCACGCCGTGCTCCGCCAGCTCCGCCGTCCAGGCCCGCACCCGGTCATCGGGCTCCGGCACCCCGTAGGGCACCAGAGTATTGTCCAAATCGGCCAGCAGCAGGCGGATACCCCGCCGGGCCAGGGCCTCCGGCGCAATCTCGGCAATGCTCCGCCCGGCCCAGTGGGCCATCAGGGAAACTGCCATGGCGTCACCTCGTCTATCCGTGATTTCTTCCGCATAGAATTATACACAGTTCTCGCAGCATGGACAAGGGGGTAGCCGGAATATGCAAGGAAAATACCAGTTGATTCTCACCGCGCCGCCGGCGGACTGCCGGGCGGCGGCCCGCTTCGGACTGCCGGTGGCCCACGCCGCCTACCGGGTGGGGGGCGGTCCCCACCTGTTCCGGGCCAACCTGCCCCTGCCGGTGCGGGGCGGCCTGATGGCGGTGGACTGCACCGGCTTTGACGGCCGGGGGGAGAGCGGTCCCTTCTGTCAGGAGGTGCTGCGGGAGTGCGCCGCCAGGGGATTTACCGGGGTGCTGTGCGACTTTGAGGGGCGGCCCTTTCCCCTGCTCATCCGCATTCTCCAGGAGCTGGAGGGGTTGCTGGAAAAGCGGGGCTGGCCCCTGTATGTGCCGGAGTCCTACGGCCCTCACACCGTCTCCGCCCGGGTGCTGGTCTCCTCCGCCCTGTCCGGCGGCTCCCTGGCCCGGCGGCTGGCGGAGGCCCAGGAGCGCTGCGGCGGCCGGGCGGTGCTGGCGGTGGAGCGGACGGCGGAGGACTTCTTCCTCCCCTCCCCCGACGGACAGGGCCGGCCCCTGAGCCGGGAACAGCTGCATACCCTGCTGGCGGAGCGCTCCCCCTCCGTGTTTTTCTCCTCCGAGCTGTGCGCCCACTATTTTACATACATGTCCCGGGAAAACGGCGCCCACTTCGTCCTGTTCGACGACGCGGGCTCCATCCGCAAAAAGCTGCGCCTGGCCCGGAGCGCGGGCATGGAGCAGGCGGTGCTCTCCTATCCCCAGATGGAGGACCTGCTGGAGGACATTCTGAGAGAGCCTTAACAGGAAAAAATGGCCGCCTGCCGGCGGCCATTTTGCTTATTCCCAGTTCTGAAGATTCTCGTCCAGCACCGCCCGGCGGTGGAAGCTGACAAAGTCCGGGGCGGCGTCGGGACAGTGGGTGCGGATGGCCTCCACCACCAGCTCCGGATTCAGGCCGGGATTCTGGGCCCGGAGAATCAGGTCCAGGGCGATGGTATCCCGCCGCTCCTCCACCGTGGCCCGGTGAATGAGGGGAATCAAATCCACCTCCACCTTGCCGCTTTTGGCCTTCTTGCTGTGCTTCTCCATCACCAGGCACTCCCGGGCCAGCAGGTCCCGGATGGCGGATTCCGCCCCGAAGGGGGCGCCCGCCTCATACTCCATGGTGACAATATAGTTTACATAACAAAGCTCCTTCACCGGCCGCACGCCCTCATAGCAGCGGTGGACGGTGATGCCGGCGGGGAGGGCGGCGTTCAGTCTGGCGGGCACCTCCTCCAGCGGCAGGTTCAGCACCTGACACTCCAGCACCTCGCAGGCGCTGGAAAAGCCCACCGACAGGGGCAGGGGGATGGAGACGAAGGCGTGGGGGTTGAAGCCCTCGGTGTGCTTGATGGAGATCCCCGCCCGGAGGAAGGAGCGCTGAAAGGTGCGCATCAAATCCAGATGGGAGATGAATTTGGCGGTATCCGCCTTGGAAAAGGCCACTCTATGCATCGCATTTCCCTCCCGGACAGAGCTGATTGGCGCCGCAGCCGGAGCATCCGGCCCGGCAGTCGGGGGTGATGACCGCCTCATAGGCCCGCTCCCGCTCCCGCCACAGGAACTGCCGGGACACTCCAACGGAGGTCACGTCCCAGGGGAACACCTCGTCCTTGTCCCGGGTACGGTTGGCGTAGAAGGCGGGGTCCACGCCGCAGGTCTGGAAGGCCGCCATCCAGCGGTCAAAGTCAAAGCCCTCGCTCCAGGCGTCAAACTTGGCTCCCTGGCGCCAGGCCTGCTCGATGACCTGGGCCACCCGCCGGTCCCCCCGGGCAAAGACCGCCTCCAGGAAGCTGGTCTGGGAGTCGTGCCAGTTGTACTTGATGGAGCGGCCCTTCATGTGCTCCCGCAGCAGCTTCACCCGGCGCAGATACTCCTCCATGGAAATCTGCCCCTCCCACTGGAAGGCGGTGTGGGGCTTGGGCACAAACCAGGCGGTGGACACGGTGATGGTCACCCCCCGCTTGGGGTTGGGGGTGGTCTCCTTCCAGGCCTGATAGACCTTTTCCGCCAGGTCGGCGATGCCCAGCACGTCCTCATCGGTCTCGGTGGGCAGGCCCAGCATGAAATAGAGCTTCACACTGCTCCAGCCCCCGGAAAAGGCGGTGCGGCAGGAGCGGAGCAAGCCCTCCTCGGTGACGTTTTTGTTGATGGCGTCCCGCAGCCGCTGGGTGCCCGCCTCGGGGGCAAAGGTAAGGCCCGACTTGCGCACGTGCTGCACCCGCTCCATCAGTCCCAGGGAGAAGTTGTCCGCCCGCAGGGAGGGCAGGGACAGGGAGACCTTGTTGGGCTCGCACCACTCCAGCAAGCCGTCGCACAGCCGCTCCAGGGGGCGGTAGTCGCTGGTGGACAGGCTGGAGAGGGTCATCTCCTGATAGCCCGAGTCCCGGCAGCTCTCAATGCCCTGGCGCAGCAGAATCTCCGGGTCCCGGGAGCGGACGGGCCGGTAGGCGTAGCCCGCCTGGCAGAAGCGGCAGCCCCGGATGCAGCCCCGGAAGAGCTCCAGCATCACCCGGTCATGGACGATTTCCGTGGAGGGCACAATGGTCCTGACCGGGAAATAGCTGTGGTCAAAGTCCTGCACAATCCGCTTGGTCACCACCGCCGGCGCCCCCTCCAGAGGCGTCATGGCGGCCAGGGTGCCGTCCTCCCGCCAGCTCGCCTGGTAGAGAGAGGGTACATAAATCCCGGGAATGTCCGCGGCGGCGGAGAGAAATTCCTCCTTGCTCCAGCACTCCTCCCGGGCCTTGCGGTAGAGGTGGATGACCTCCTGGCTCACCTCCTCCCCCTCCCCCAGCACAAACAGGTCCACAAAGGGGGCCAGGGGCTCCGGATTGTAGGCACAGGTGCCCCCCGCCACCACAAGGGGGGACAGGCCGTACCGCTCCTCGCTGCGCAGGGGCAGCCCCGCCAGGTCCAGCAGGTTGAGCACGTTGGTATAGGCCAGCTCATAGCCCAGGGAAAAGCCGATGAAGTCAAAGTCGGCGATGGCATCCCCGCTCTCCAGGCCGTAGAGAGGGATGCCCTCCCGGCGCATCTCCTCCTCCATATCCAGCCAGGGGGCGAACACCCGCTCGCACCACACACCCTCCATCTCGTTCATCACGCCGTAGAGGATGCGCATACCCAGGTTGGACATGCCAATCTCATAGGTGTCCGGAAAGCACAGGGCGTAGCGCACATCCACGCCCCGGCGGTCCTTCACCACCGCGTTATATTCACCCCCGGTATAGCGGGCCGGCTTCTGCACCCGCGGGAGGATATGTTCCAGTGTACGATTCATGCCCAACCCTCTCCATGCTTCTTCTATCGTCTATCACAGCCCAAACAGGGCATGTCATTATACTATACATCATTTCCCGGCGCAAGGCCAATTTCTCCCTCAGCCGGAGAGCAGGAAGGCCGTCAGGCCCAGCACCGCCAGCCCCACCAGATTGGCGGCGGTAAATACCAGCAGATACCGGCCCGGCCGGGCGCCGGGGGCCTTCAGATAGCTTTTCAGGGAAATCAGGCTGGCCAGAGAGGCAATGGGGGTACCCAGCCCCCCCACATTGGTGCCGATGAGCAGGCCCCGCCAGTCCGCCGTAAAGCCGGACAGGAGCACCGCCGCAGGCACGTTGCTGATCACCTGGCTGCTCAGACCGGCGGCAAGGGCAACCCGGCCCTCCATCAGAGCGGCGATGGCGTCATGGATGGGCGGGCAGGCGCCCACATTTCCGGCAAACAGGAAAAAGCAGAAAAAGGTGGCCAGCAGGCCGTAGTCCACCCGGCGGAACAGCGACCGGTCAAAGAGGAGCATGGCCGCCAGTACCACCGCCAGCAGAGCGGGATAGGGCAGCACCCGGAACACCGACAGCAGACACAGCAGAAACAGCACCGCCATCAGCCCCAGCCGGCCCCGGGACTGGATATGGGCCTGGTCGGCAAAGACCACCCGGATCCCCTCCGGCTTGACGCACAGGGCGGCAGCGGCCAGTCCCGCCAGGCTCACCAGGGACAGGGGGAGCATGACCGCAAAAAACTGCCCGGCGGTCAGCTCATAGGTGGCATATAGGTACAGGTTTTGGGGATTGCCCACCGGCGTTGCCATACTCCCCAGGTTGGCGGCAATGGTCTGGAGTACCACGATATAAATGAGACGCTCCATCCGGCCAATCAGCCCTAGCACCAGCACCGCAAAGGGGACAAAGGTGATGAGCGCCACGTCGTTGGTCACCAGCATGGATACAAAAAAGGGCAGCATCACCAGCACCAAGGTGACAAACCGCATCCGCCGCTCCCCCGCCAGCAGCCGCTGGGCCAGCACGGCAAACACGCCGCACTCCTGCAGGCCCGCCACTACCGACATCAGACAGAACAGCAGGGCAATCACCCGCCAGTCAATGTAATTGAGGTAGGCCGCCGAGGGCGGGTTGAGGGCCACCGAGGCCAGGGCACACACCGCCGCGATGCAGAGCACCGGCTCCTTTTTCCAAAAGCGCAGCACACCGCTGCCTTTCTCTTCCATTGTCATTCCTCTCTTCCGGACACGACGAAGAAGCCACCCTGGCGGGTGGCTTCTTCCAGTTTCATTCAGCCTTTGCCTTGTTCCAAATTTTACTTGATTCCGATACCGCGGTCAAGAGGTGACGGCGGCTTTTTTCGCGCTCCGTCAAGAGCGCCGGAAATCCTCCACCACGTCGGCCAGATGCACCGGCGAAAGCCCCGCGCTGTTGCAGCACTCCGCCAGGCGGTTTACCTCCTGAAAATCCGTGGAAATCCGCCCCACACATACGCCGCTCCGGCTGCGGATGCCATACATCTGGGGGCGGGTGGTCTCGTCCAGAAATACCCGGTACATTGCGCGGTTGTGTTTCATAACTCCTCTCTCCTTGTTTCCTCTTTTCCTCGTTTTAACGGCTCTTTCCCCGGGTAATCGACCCGGTTCGACCGGATTCGAGGCATGACCGTGCTATAATAATGCGCGGTGAACAAAGCCACAAGCCTTGAATGCCAAGGCTTACAAGGCTGATTGGCTTTGTTCAAGTGCAAGGGTTTCGGGCGATACGGCCCAAAATCCTTGCATTTCCATTGGAACGCTTTGCGTTCCAATGGAAATATGCAATAATACGCCAAGCGGTCCTGCCGTCCCCCGGCCTGTGTTCGATGTACGATCCCCCCCTCTTTCTCTATATATGGTGGTTTCCCCTCTCCACGCATTCTATATAGTGTATCGTGCGCAGAATGTCAACGGGCGGTGCCTATTTTGGACCGCATCCCCGGAATTTTTACCACATCCGGTTTTTACCGGAGGACAGGAGGGGTACGATGTCCCTGATGGTAGAGAAGCTGGCCTATCTGAAAAAGCTGTGCCGTCTGACCACGGAACAGATTGCCCGGCTGTCCGGCATCCCGGTGGGTACACTGAACAAAATTTTCTCCGGCCAGACCAAGCACCCGGCAGCGGAACAGATGGAACGTATCTCCCAGGTATTCCGAGTATCCACACACTACCTGCTGGACAACGAGCTGCCCACGGAGTGCTGCTTCACCGCCCGGCTGGAAGAGGGTCTGTTCTCCCTGTCCGCGGAGGAGGCCCGCTTTATCACCCAATACCGCCGCATGGATGCCGCCTCCCAGCGGGTCCTGTCCGCCATGGCCGCTCTGCTGCGCCTCCCCGCCGGTCTCTTGGCGGGAAGCGTACCCACCAGGCGCACCTTCTGCTGTGCCATCTCCGGAGAGGCGGATGCCTCTGGACAGAGTATGCGGCCCATCCTGCTGCTGGAAAACGATCCCGCCGTCCTGCAGGCCGATTTTACCGTACTGCTGGGCGACGGAAGCATGGAGCCCATCTACCCCGCCGGTTCCGTGCTCCTCTGCCGCCGCACCCCCGCCGGCCGGGAGGATTACGGCCTGTACCGCCTCAATCAGGTCCTGATGGTGCGCCGGCTCATCCGCCGCCGGGGCATTGTCCGGCTGACGGCGCCCAACCTGGAATTCCGCGATACCCTGGTGGCGGACAGCGATTCCCTGGACTGTCTGGGGGTTATCACCGGTCAGGCCCGGTGCTACCGCTGGGGGTAAGGCCGGTTGACAAGGCAAGGAAAGGATGATACCATAAAAACAGAAATACCGGGTATTGGCCCGGTTACAAGGGAAACTTTGGGAATGGAGGGAAGATGACGGTAACCGCCGGCATCTTCCCTGTCTTTTTCTCTCTGGGAAGGAGTGCCGAAATGGAAATCAAGTCTGATATTGAAATTGCCCAGGCCTGTCACATGCAGCACATCCGGGACATTGCGGCGGTGGCCGGGGTGGACGAGGACTATCTGGAGTACTATGGCAAGTACAAAGCCAAAATTGACTTAAAGCTGCTCTCCGACCGGGCGGACAGGCCCGACGGCAAGCTGGTGCTGGTCACCGCCATCAATCCCACCCCCGCCGGGGAGGGCAAGACCACCACCACGGTGGGTCTGGCCGACGGCATGCGGCGGCTGGGCAAAAACACGGTGGTGGCCCTGCGGGAGCCCTCTCTGGGCCCGGTGTTCGGGGTCAAGGGAGGGGCCGCCGGCGGCGGCTATGCCCAGGTGGTACCCATGGAGGACATCAACCTCCACTTCACCGGCGACTTCCACGCCATCGGCGCGGCCAACAACCTGCTCTCCGCCATGCTGGACAACCACATCCAGCAGGGCAACGAGCTGGACATCGACGTCAAGCACATCACCTGGAAGCGGTGCGTGGACATGAATGACCGCCAGCTGCGCAACATTGTGTGCGGCCTGGGGGGCCGGATGCAGGGGATACCCCGGGAGGACGGCTTCGACATCACCGTGGCCAGCGAAATTATGGCAGTGCTCTGTCTGGCCGACGGTCTCTCCGACCTGAAGGCCCGGCTGGGCCGGATGGTGGTGGCCTACACCCGCTCCGGCGCGCCCATCACCGCCCACGATCTGAAGGCCGAGGGGGCCATGGCCGCCCTGCTGAAGGACGCCATCAAGCCCAACCTGGTCCAGACCCTGGAGGGTACCCCCGCCTTCATCCACGGCGGCCCCTTCGCCAACATCGCCCACGGCTGCAATTCCGTCATGGCCACCCGGGTGGCCCTCAAGATGGGGGACTATGTCATCACCGAGGCGGGCTTCGGCGCCGACCTGGGGGCGGAGAAATTCCTGGATATCAAGTGCCGGCTGGCCGGTCTCCGCCCGGCGGCGGTGGTGCTGGTGGCTACCGTCCGGGCCCTGAAGCACCACGGCGGCTGTCCCAAGGCTGAGTTGGGGAAGGAAAACCTGGCCGCCCTGGAGGCGGGCCTGCCCAACCTGCTGCGCCATGTGGAAAACCTCACCGCCGTCTACGGTCTGCCCTGCGTGGTGGCCATCAACCGCTTCCCCACCGACACCGAGGCCGAGCTGCGCCTGGTGGAGGCCAAGTGCAAAGAGCTGGGCGTCAACGTGGCTCTCAGCGAGGTGTGGGCCAAGGGGGGTGCGGGCGGCATGGCCCTGGCGGAGGAGGTCGTCCGCCTGTGTGAGCAGCCCAATCAGTTCCGCTTCGCCTATGCGCTGGACCAGCCCATTGAGGACAAGCTGGCCGACATCGTGAAGAAGGTATACCATGGGGAGGGCGTGGTCCTCACCCCCGCCGCCAAAAAGCAGGCGGCGGAGCTCACCGCCCTGGGCTTCGGCGGCCTGCCCATCTGCATGGCCAAAACCCAGTACTCCTTCTCCGACGATCAGAGCCTGCTGGGGGCTCCCGAGGGCTTTACCGTCACGGTACGCAATCTGAAGGTATCCGCCGGAGCCGGGTTCCTGGTGGCCCTCACCGGCGACATTATGACCATGCCCGGCCTGCCCAAGGTCCCCGCCGCCGAGAAGGTGGACGTGGACGAGACGGGCAGGATTTCCGGACTGTTTTAAGGGAGGGGACCGCTGATGCATACCGCTGAACAGACCTGCCAGGGCTTTCTGGACGCGCTGGCCTCCAAGGCGCCCGTTCCCGGCGGCGGAGGGGCTTCCGCCCTGGTGGGAGCCCTGGGCGCCGCCCTGTGCACCATGGTGGGCAACTATACCGTGGGCAAGAAAAAATACGCCGGGGTGGAGGAGGACGTGAAGCTCCTCATGGCCAAGGCGGAAGATCTCCGCGCCCGGCTGCTGGCCCTGGTGGATGCCGACGCCGCGGCCTTTGAGCCCCTGTCCAAGGCCTACGCCATTCCCAAGGAGGACCCCAGCCGGGGGGCGGTGATGGAGCGCTGCCTCCAGGACGCCGCCGCCACCCCCATGGCCATTCTCCGGCTGTGCTGCGAGGCCATTGACCTGCACCGGGAAATGGGGGAAAAGGGCAGCGTCCTCATGCTCTCCGACGTGGGCACCGGAGTGGTTTTCTGTCAGAGCGCTCTGTACGGCGCCGCCCTCAACGTGCGGGTGAACACCAAGAGCATGGCTGACCGGGCCTTTGCCCAGGCCATGAACGAGGAGGCCGACGCCCTGGTGGCCAAATACGCCCCCATGGCCCGGCAGGTCTACGACAAGGTGATGGGGAGGTTTGTGTGATGGCCCAGTTGTGGAAGGGGGCCCCGGTGGCCGCCGCCCTCACCCAGCAGCTCATCCCCCGGGCCCAGGCCCTGCGGGACAGAGGGGTCATCCCCACCCTGGCCATCCTCCGGGTGGGAGAGCGGCCGGAGGATTTGTCCTACGAGCGGGGGGCCCTGAAGCGGTGTGAAAAGGTGGGCATTGCCGTGCGGCAGTTCCTGCTCACCGCCGACGCCAGCCAGAGGGATTTGATGGAGACCATTGAGGAAATCAACCGGGATGAGAGCATCCACGGCTGTCTTATGTTCCGCCCCCTGCCCAAGCAGCTGGACGAGCAGGCGGCCTGCGCCGCCTTCTCCCCCGCCAAGGATGTGGACGGGATCACCGCCGGCTCCCTGGCGGCGGTGTTCTCCGGCAGCGGCGCGGGTTATCCCCCCTGCACCGCCCGGGCCTGCCTGGAGATTCTGGATTACTACGGCTATGAATTAAAGGGAAAGCGGGCGGTGGTGGTGGGCCGCAGCCTGGTCATCGGCAAGCCGGTGTCCATGCTGCTGCTGGGCCGCCACGCTACCCTCACCATCTGCCACACCCGCACCGCGGACCTGGCCGCCGAGTGCCGCCGGGCGGACGTGCTGGTGGCGGCGGCGGGCAAGGCCGGAGCGGTGTCCGCCGCCTGCCTGGCCCCCGGCCAGGTGGTGCTGGATGTGGGCATCAATGTGGACGAGGCCGGCAATCTGGTGGGGGACGTGGACTTCGCCGCGGCGGAGGCCACGGTGGAGGCCATCACCCCTGTCCCCGGAGGCGTGGGGGCGGTGACCACCTCGGTGCTGGCCAGCCACGTCATCCAGGCGGCGGAAAAGGCCAGCCGGTAAGGAAATAAAAAACAGGCCGTCGGGGTCACTTCAAACCCCCGATGGCCTGTTTTTTCTGTCATGGCTCTGCCAGGAAGAAGGAACCGTCCTTGCCGCTCATGCCGATATGCAGTGTCCGCCGGCTCCCGTCCGTGTCGGTATAGGAGAGCCCCACGGTGGGCAGCACGCCGGGGAAGCTGACCCACACCACCAGGGGCCGGTCCGGGGTAAACTCCTCTCCGGAATACACCGCATCCCCCTCCGCCGCAGCCAGCTCCTGGGTATCCTCGTCCCAGGCCAGCCGGAACAGGCTGAGGTCCTGCACGGCGGCATTCGTGGTCAGTATCAGCCGGTTGCCGTACCCGTCAATCGCGGCGTCAATCTCCTCATAGTCCGGAGATTGGCTCAGCAGCTCCTCCGTGGCCGGGGCGACGGAGAGCTCCGCCGGGGCGGGCAGCTGGCCGAACACCCCGTGGACCTCCGCCCGACCGGCATCTCCGTCGGGCAGGACCACCAGCTTGAGCCCGCCCACCATGCCGTCTTGGGTGAGCAGATAGTAACAGGTCCCGTCGCCGGTTCGGATGCCCCTGTCGCTGCACCAGCCCTCCAGCACCGGGATAGAGCTGATCTCGGCAAAGTCCGTAAACAGTTCTGCATCCGCCGGCATCGCGCCCTGCTCTGCCGCACCGCTATCCAGGTCGACCCGGTACGTCTCAAACTTCTGCGCTTCCGCCCCCTGGCTGGAGAGGTAGGCATAGTTTCCCGCCCTGTCCACCTGTACCAGCAGCACCGTATCCCCCTGCCCGTGCCGGGCCAGGTCCAGCTTGCTCAGGTCGACCCTCTGGATGAGCGCATAGCTTTTCAGGTCCAGGACAAAAAAGCCGTTCAGATAATGGAATACCAGCTTTTCCCCGTCGGCATAGTCCAAATCCGCCATAACGGCGCCGATGGGACTGCCGGTATACGCCGCAAAGTCCTCGTCAGACATGGGATATGTCTTGTCCGGTATCTGACCGGCATCCGGTTTCGGTCCGGAGGCCAGGCAGGCGGTCAGGGAAATGCACAGAAGAGCCGCCAGCGCAGCCGCCGGCCAGGTGGGCCGCTTATATTGCATGATATTCTCAATCCTTTTCCTGGTATCTCCCTCCCCAAAGGCAAGCGGCGCGGGGAGGGAGCCTCTCCTTCCGGCGGCAAATTGCAGCAGAGATGCGGAATAGTCCGCCCGGATGTCGTCCCGGGCACTCCGGATGACCGCCTCGTCACAGGACATCTCCATATCTCTGGCGGACAGTCTGAACGCCAGCCAGACCAGGGGATTGAACCAGTGCAGGCACAGCGCCCCGAAGGCCAGCAGCCTGGTGATGTGGTCACCCCTGCGAATATGGTGGATTTCGTGACGGATGATGTAGCTCCGCGCTCCCCCGGACACTCCGGAGGGCAGATAGAGCCTGGGCCGGAACAGCCCCAGGACAAAGGGCGTGGGGATATGGTCGGCCAGATAGAGGTTCCCCTCCAGGGGAACGGCGCCGGTAAGCCTGCGGCCCAGCCGCAGGAGCTGGAGCAGGTGGAATGCCAGCATGGCCCCCACGCCGCACAGCCACAGAACACCGGCGGCCGGCGCAGCCTGCTGAGCGGTACTTCCCGCCGTCGTCTCCCGCTCCAAACCCGGGGCTCCGGTCTGTTCCGGCGGCTGACCGGCCGGGAGCGCGGCCGCCTGATGTTCCCCGCCGGGCAGGGGATCCCGCTCCACGGTCTCCGTCTCAGCGGCAGGCGCCGGGAGGAGGTCCATCGGAGAAAAACCGAAGGGCAGCGCCACCGGACAGAGCAGGCGGAACAGCACCACCGCCCAGAGGACATAGGAAAAGATTTTGGGCGCCCGCTTCAGTAGCAGTCTTGCCAGCAGCACCGCCAAAATGGCCACGCTGGCGGCAGCAGACATGCCGAGCACGGCGGAAAACAGCAGATGCAGCATATCATCCCCTCATTTCGTCGATGAGCTTCTGCAATTCCTCGATCTCCCGGTCGGACAGCTTCTCTCCTCTGGAAAAGGCGGTGAGGAATTGGGGCAGGGAGCCCGCAAAGGTCTCCTCCACAAACTGCCGGCTCTGCATCCCCTGGAATTCCTCCCTGGACAGCAGCGCCGTGACCACGCCGCCGCTGTTTTGGAAGATACCCCGCTCACACAGCCGCCGGAGCATGGTGTAGGTGGTGGATTTCTTCCAGTTCAGCTCCCGCTGGCACAGCTTCACCAGCTCGCCGGAGCCGATGGGCGCATGGGCCCAAATCAGCTGGGCAAAGCGGGTCTCCACCGGGCCCAGTCGCATATCAGCCATAAGACGCTCCCTCCCTGCAAAAGTGGTCTACTTGGTGTAAACCTCCCTGTGGTTAGTTTACACCCAGTAGACCATCTTGTCAAGCAGTTATGGCGCCAGTTTTTCCGCCGCTTTTGTCATCTGCGCCGCCGTCAGCTCAAAGCTGGGCTCCAGCACCACAATGCGCCCCGGCCAGCAGATCAGCCATTCGCCGGTGGGGGCATCCTCCACGGCCCGCCACCGCTGCCACGCCTGCTCCGCCCCCCAGGGCTCGGGGTCGGCAGCCATGTAGGTGTAGAGGCGCACCTCCTCCCCGTCCTCCATCTCCGCCGTCCAGTCGTCCCGGTCGTGGAGCAGCTCCTCCACGCACCAGTCGTACAGGAGGGGCAGGTGGACATCCACGATGGTGTAGTCCAGGGTGGCAAACCGCTCCCCCGGCTGGAGCTGGTCATAGAAAATATGCTGGTAGAAGTTTCGCTCCGTGATGAGGAAGGTGGAATCCGCCTGAGTGGACGTGATATAGCGGTCATCCTCCACCCCGGTCAAATCCTCCACCGACAGGGGCGGGTCGATCAGCTCCTCCATGGAGGAAATCCGTCCGGCGGCGATGCCCCAGACCAGCCCGCCCATGATGGCCCCCATCAGGACGAAGGCCAGCGCCACGTCCACCGTCAGGGTGACCCCCCGGTTGAGGGCCCGGGAGGCCCCCCGTCCCTTGAGGAAGTTTTTTACCCCGTTGACCGCCAGGAACATCAGGGCGTAGGCCGCCAGCATGAGGAGCAGCACCAGCCGGAAGCCGGGCTTCCGGTCGGCGGCGAAAATGTAGACAAGGGCCAACGCCGTCACCCCCACCATGGCCAGCAGCAGCCTGTGGCACCCCTTGGTGGGCACGAACTCCCCCAGAGGGGCGGCCTTTTTGGCCCTGTGCCGCCAGGTGAAGTAGCTCAGCAGGTCGGCGGCGCACCACAGAAAGAGCAGCAGCCAGATGGCCCCGGTGGCCAGATTGTAGGAGCTGGAGAGCAGATCAATGGGGCTGTGGGTCAGGGACCACAGCCAGGAGCCCCCCATCCAGAAGCCGAGGACCAGCAGAATGAACTGGAAGGGCAGCACCCGGCGCATCATCTTCCCGATGCGCTCCAGCTCCAGGAAGGGCTCGGTGTCAATGGGCACCGGGTCGGGCTCCTCATTGTAAAAGACCTGCATCTGCCCGGAGGAGGCGGCCAGCTTCCAGCCGGACTGGAGGCAGAAGTCGTGGAACTCCCGCTGCTCCTGGGTGGGCTCCGGGTCAAACTGGGAGGCACGCAGGTAGTAGGTGACGGTAAACCGAAGCTGTCTGGGCGCAATGCGCTTGTAAAACCAGCCCAGGTTGCCCATCCGCTCCAGCAGCCAGCCCTGGGCCGCCCGCTTTTCCAGGTGGCGCTCCATGCTGGTGCGGTCATAGTAGGAAAAGGGGATAAAATCCCACTTGCGGTCCCTCATCGCGGCTCCTCCTCTCCAAATACGGCCCGGTAGTCCCAGGCCTGGGCACAGATGCGGCGGTATTCCCCCGACAGGGCCTCCTTCCCCTTCTCCGTCAGCACATAGCTCCGCCGGCGGCCCTCCGCCCGGGTCTCCCGAATCATCCCCGCCTCCGCAAACTGCTCCAGCAGGTTGTACAGGGTGCCGGAGCCCACCCGCACCCGGCCCCCCGTCATGGCGGGAATCCGCTCCATAATGTCCATGCCGCAGCACTCCCTGCTGAGGCAGAGCAGGATATAATACATCTGCTCGGTAAGGGTCTGGAATTTGGGCCGGGGCATGGGCCTCCCCCCTATTCTCGAATATCGACATTTCCTGGCTCCATTATATTCTCGAATATCGACATTGTCAAGAGCGGGATTGACTCTTGCGTCTGTTCTTCGGGAATGGTATGATTAAAGGTGCGCAAAAAGCGGATGAAAGCGGGTAAGGCCATGGCCGACTTGGACAAGAATCTTCTGACCGTGGGCAGCGTGCCCCGGAAAATGCTCACCTTTGCTCTGCCCATTTTTCTCAGCAACCTGTTCCAGCAGCTGTACAACGCGGTGGACTCCCTCATTGTGGGCAAGTTCATCGGCCAGCAGGCCCTGGCGGCCGTCAGCTCCTCGGGCAGTCTGATTCTGCTGCTCATCGGCTTCATCAACGGCCTGTCCCTGGGGGCGGGGGTGCTCATTGCCCGGTTTTACGGGGCCCAGGACGACGACCATGTGGAGCGGGCGGTGCACACCACCGTGGCGCTGGGCATTACCGCCGGGTGCGTGCTGACGGTGCTGGGGGTCATCCTCACCCCCCAGATCCTCCGGTGGATCGGCACCCCCTCCGACGTCATTCAGAACTCCATCCTCTATTTCCGCATCTACTTCCTGGGCTCCAGCGCGGTGGTGCTCTACAACATGGCGGCCAGCATCCTCCAGTCGGTGGGGGACAGCCGCAGTCCCATGAAGTACCTCATCCTGGCCTCCCTCACCAACGTGGTGCTGGATCTGCTCTTTGTGGCGGTGCTCAAACGCGGGGTGGGCAGCGCCGCCCTGGCCACCATCCTCAGCCAGATCCTCAGTGCCGGCCTCTCCCTGCGGCGGCTGAGCCGGGCCCAGCGGAGCTACCGCATCCGCTGGCGGCGGGTACGGTTTGAGGGGCCCATGCTCCGCCAGGTGGTCACCCTGGGCATCCCCTCCGGGGTGCAGAATTCGGTGGTCTCCCTGGCCAACGTCATTGTCCAGGCCAACATCAACGCCTTCGGCTCCTCCGCCATGGCGGGCTGCGGGGCATACAGCAAGATTGAGGGGTTTGCCTTCCTCCCCGTCACCTGCTTCGCCCTGGCCCTGTCCACCTTCGTCAGCCAGAACCTGGGGGCCCAGCGGTATGACCGGGTGCGGGCGGGGATGAAGTTCGGCCTGCTGTGCAGTCCCATCCTGGCCGAGTGCATCGGGGTATTCATTTTCTTCTTCTCCCCCATCCTGGTGGGGGCCTTCAACGACCACCCGGATGTCATCGCCTTCGGGGTCAACTACGCCCACACCGTGTCCCTGTTCTACTGCCTGCTCTCCTTCTCCCACTGCTGCGCCGGCATTCTGCGGGGCATGGGCAGGCCCATCGTGCCCATGACCATCATGCTCTCCGTATGGTGCGCCCTGCGCATCACCTACATCACCTTCACCGTCCGGGCCATCCCCTCCATTCAGGTGGTCTACTGGGCCTATCCCCTCACCTGGAGCATCAGCTCGGTGCTCTTTGTCCTCTGTCTGAGCAAGCTGCGCTTCCCCGCCATGCCGGAGGGAAGCGGCGAAGAAAGGAGCGCTGCCCTGTGAAAATCATAGACAAGCTGAAGCAGGACAAGGTCACCCTGTCCTTTGAGGTATTTCCTCCCAAGACCAGCGACACCTATCAGTCGGTGGAGCGGGCCACCCAGGAGATTGCCGCCCTGCGCCCCGACTTTATGAGCGTCACCTACGGCGCCGGCGGCGGCACCAGCGACTACACCGTGGGCATTGCCGCCGGGATTCAGGACAAATACGGGGTGGACGTGCTGGCCCACCTCACCTGCGCCTCCTCCACCCGGGCCCACGTGACCAAGGTGCTGGAGCAGCTGAAGGCCCGGGGCATCCAGAACGTGCTGGCCCTCCGGGGGGACATCCCCGAGGGGGGCGCCCCCGCCCAGGACTACCAGTACGCCGCCCAGCTGGTGGGGGACATCCGGGCCCAGGGTGATTTCTGCGTGGGCGGCGCCTGCTACCCGGAGGGACATCCGGAGTCCCCCAGCAAAAACGCCGATCTTGACCACCTGAAGGCCAAGGTGGAGGCGGGCTGCCAGTTTCTCACCACCCAGATGTTCTTCGACAACAACATTCTGTACAACTTTCTCTACCGCATCCGGGAGCGGGGTATCACCGTGCCGGTGGTGGCGGGCATCATGCCGGTGACCAACGGCAAGCAGATCGCCCGTATCTGCAAGCTCTCCGGCACCTACCTGCCGGAGCGGTTCAAGGCCATTGTGGACCGGTTCGGGGACAATCCCCCGGCCATGCGCCAGGCGGGGGTGGCCTACGCCACGGAGCAGATTATCGACCTCATCGCCAACGGGGTGAATCACATCCACATCTACTCCATGAACAAGCCGGAGATTGCCGCCGGCATCCAGGCCAGCCTGTCGGAGATTCTGAAATGACAGCAGCGGCCCCATACGAGGAGGTCTGCCGCTACCTGGGATACAAAAGGGGCGTCCAGCCCGACCCGGAGACCGAGCGGCTGATCCGCGCCTGCACCGCCCGGGTGGAGGAGGCGGCGGAGCCAAAGGTGGTCAGCACCGTCCTCCCCCTCGCCTGTTCCGGGGAGGACGGGCTGAAGCTGGGCCCCATTGGGGTAAAAAGCGCCGCTCTGGCCAAAAACCTGCGGGGCTGTGGGCAGGTCATCCTCTTTGCCGCCACCCTGGGGCTGGAGGTGGACCGGCTCATCGCCCGCTCTGGCGCCGGCCGGGTGGCCGAGGGGGCGGTGTACCAGGCGGCGGGGGCCGCCCTCATTGAGGCGGTGTGCGACGCCGCCAACGACGCCCTCCGCAGGGAGAGCGAAGCCGAGGGCTGGTACCTGCGCCCCCGGTTCAGCCCCGGCTACGGGGATTTTTCCATCACCCATCAGCCTGACATCACCCGGCTGCTCCGCACCCCGGAGCGCATCGGCCTGACGGTGACCGACAGCATGCTGCTTCTCCCCGTCAAGTCGGTCACCGCGGTGATGGGCCGCGCCCGCCAGGCCGTTCCCTGCCACCGGCAGGGCTGCGAGGCCTGCGGCAAAACAGACTGTCCATTCAGGAGAGAATCAGCATGAATATCAGAGAAAAATTGGGGCGGGAACGCCTGTTTTTTGACGGAGGCACCGGCACCCTTCTCCAGGCCCAGGGCCTGAAGGGCGGGGAGCTGCCGGAGACCTGGAACCTGCTCCATCCGGAGCGCATCCAGGCCCTCCACCGGGCCTATCTGGAGGCGGGGGCCGACATCCTCTGCACCAATACCTTCGGGGCCAACGCCCTGAAATTCCCGGAGGGAGGGCAATTTGCCCTGGAGGCGGTGGTGACGGCCGGCGTGGACCTCGCCCGGGCCGCCCGGGCGGAGGCCGGCCGGGAAAGGAACGCCTGGATTGCCCTGGATCTGGGGCCCACGGGCAAACTTCTCAAGCCCATGGGGGAGCTGGACTTTGAGGACGCGGTGGCCCTCTACGCCCAGGTGGTGCGCACAGGCGCGGAGGCCGGGGCGGACCTCGTCCTCATTGAGACCATGAGCGACGGGTATGAGGCCAAGGCCGCCGTGCTGGCCGCCAGGGAGAACTGCGATTTGCCGGTCATCGTCACCACCGTGTACGGGGAGAACGGCAAGCTGCTCACCGGGGGCACCGTGGCCTCCACCGTGGCCCTGCTGGAGGGTCTGGGGGTGGACGCCCTGGGGGTCAACTGCGGCATGGGCCCCGCCCAGATGGAGCCCATTGTGCGGGAGCTGACCGCCTGGTCCTCCCTGCCCATTGTAATCAATCCCAACGCCGGGCTGCCCCGCACCCAGGGGGGCCGCACGGTGTTCGACGTGGGGCCGGAGGAATTTGCCGCCGTGATGGAGCGGCTGTCCGCCTGCAGCATCCACCTGATGGGGGGCTGCTGCGGCACCACCCCGGATCACATCCGCGCCCTCACCGCCCGCTGCCGGAGCCTGCCCTTCTCCCCGCCGGTGCCCAAGGCGCGGACGGTGGTCTCCTCCTACTCCCGGGCGGTGGAAATCGGCAAAAGCCCGGTACTCATCGGGGAGCGCATCAACCCCACCGGCAAGAAGCGCTTCAAGCAGGCCCTGCGGGAGCACGACATCGAGTATCTGCTCAACGAGGGCTTTGCCCAGGAGGAGGCGGGGGCCCACATTCTGGACGTGAACGTGGGCCTGCCGGAGATTGACGAGCCCGCCCTGCTCACCGAGGCGGTGTGCGCCCTCCAGGCGGTCATTCCCCTGCCCCTCCAGCTGGACACCTCCGACCCCGCCGCCATGGAGCGGGCCATGCGCCGCTACAACGGCAAGCCCATGCTCAACTCGGTCTCCGGCAAGGCGGAGAGCATGGCGGCGGTGTTCCCCCTGGTGAAAAAATACGGCGGCGTGGTGGTGGGCCTCACCCTGGACGAGGCCGGTATCCCCCCCACCGCCGACGGCCGGGTAGCCATCGCCAAAAAGATCCGGGACACCGCCGCTCAATACGGCATCCCCGCCCATGACCTGGTCATTGACCCCCTCACCCTCACCGTCTCCTCCCAGCCCGACGCCGCCCTGGTGACCCTGGAGGCCCTGGGCCGCATCGGCCCGGAGGTAGGCTGCCCCACCATCCTGGGGGTGTCCAACGTGTCCTTCGGCCTGCCCCAGCGGGAGCTGGTCAACACCGCCTTCTTCACCATGGCCCTCCAGAAGGGGCTGAGCTGCGCCATCCTCAACCCCCGGTCCGCGGGGATGATGGGGGCCTGGCGCTCCTACCGGGCCCTCGCCGGGCTGGACGAACAGTGCGGGGACTATCTCGCCGCCTACGGGGGGCAGACCGCTCCCGCCCCGGCCGCCGCCGAGCCCGCCGCGCCTCTGGATGAGTGCGTCCTCCGGGGGCTGAAGGAGGGGGCGGCCCAGGCCACCAAGGCCGCCCTGGCGGAGGGCGCCGCCCCTCTGGAGCTGGTGGACCGGCTGCTCATCCCCGCCCTGGACCAGGTGGGCCGGGGCTTTGAGGCGGGCACCCTCTATCTGCCCCAGCTGCTGATGAGCGCCGAGGCCGCCAAGGCCGCCTTTGAGGTGGTGAAAGCCGCCATGGCCGGTCAGAGCCGGGAGACCCGGGGCACCGTGGTGCTGGCCACGGTGAAGGGGGATATCCACGACATCGGCAAGAACATCGTCAAGGTGCTGCTGGAAAACTACGGCTTCCAGGTGGAGGATTTGGGCCGGGACGTGGCTCCGGAGGTCATTGCCGCCGCCGCCGCAAGGCCCGGGGTGCGCCTGGTGGGCCTCAGCGCCCTGATGACCACCACCGTGGTGCATATGGAGGAGACCATCGCCCTGCTGCGGCGGCAGCTCCCCCAGGTCCGGGTGGTGGTGGGGGGCGCGGTGCTGACGGCGGAATACGCCGGGCGCATCGGCGCCCACTGCTACGCCAGGGACGCCATGGCCACCGTCCACTTCGCCCAGCAGGTCTATCCCCAGACATAGGGAACGAAACGCGGCGAATTTGCAATTTTTATTTTACAAGCCGTCAAATTTGTTGTATAATAACTATGTTGCGGCAAAACGCCGCGGCCAATCCAAACATAGTAGGAGTGTTGATTTATGAGCCGGATGGTCGGTACCGTATCCATGGGAATCCGGGCTCCCATTATCCGTGAAGGCGACAACCTGGTGGAAATCGTCACCGCTTCCGTGCTGGAAGCCGTGAAAGACG
>CALWOL010000046.1 GCA_944383135.1 uncultured Flavonifractor sp. | reverse complement strand
CAGCGAGCTCGCGCTGTGGCGGGGCCTGCTACGGCGAGCGCCGAGACCAGATGGCCCGCGATACTCGGCGCTCTGCGAAGCAGGGCCTCCCCCTGGAGGAGATGGAAAAGCTCACCCTGGGCTCCCTCCGCCGGGCGGTGTTCGACGGCGACGTGGACACCGGCAGCTTTATGGCCGGCCAGGTGGCGGGCATGGTAAAGGAGATCCGTCCCCTGCGGGCCATTTTTGAGGATTTGATGCGCGGCTGTGAGGCCGTTGTGAAAGGACTGAACGTATGAGCCTCGCCTTTTTGTACGCCGGACAGGGCAGCCAGCACCCCGGCATGGGAGCTGACCTGTATGAGGCCTTCTCCGTATTCCAGGAGATTCTGGACAGCGCCGACGTGGACTTTGATTTGAAGACCGTGTCCTTTACCGACCCCGACGGGGTGCTGAACCAGACCGAGTACACCCAGCCCTGCATGGTGGCCTTCGCCGCGGGTATGACCGCCATCCTGGCCCAGCTGGGTATCCGCCCCGCCTACGCCGCCGGGCTGAGTCTGGGGGAGTACTCCGCCCTCCAGTGCGCCGGGGTATTCACCCCCCGGCAGGCCATCTCCCTGGCCGCCTTCCGGGGGAAAGCCATGGCCTCCGCCTGCGCCGGCATGGTCTGCGGCATGACCGCCGTGCTGGGGCTGGAGCGGGAGAAGCTCCAGCAGGCCTGTGACCAGGCCTCCGACGCCGGCGTAGTGGAGATTGCCAACTACAACTGCCCCGGCCAGCTGGTCATCGCCGGGGAAAAGGCGGCGGTGGACAAGGCGGGGAGCCTGGCCAAGGAGCTGGGGGCCAGGCGCTGCCTGCCCCTGAAGGTCAGCGGCCCCTTCCACACCTCCCTGCTGCGCCCCGCCGGGGATGCCCTGCGGGAAAAGTTCCGGGAGGTCTCTTTTGGGCAGATGGCCTTCCCGGTGCTCTTCAACTGCCTGGGTCGTGAGATGGGCCGGGACGACACCATTCCCGCCCTGCTGGAAAAGCAGGTGCAGTCCTCCGTGTACATGGAGGACACCATCCGCCGGCTGGAGGAGCTGGGGGTGGACACCATCGTGGAAATCGGGCCGGGCAAGGCCCTGAGCGGCTTTGTGAAAAAGACCGCCCCCTCCATCAAGACCTACGCCGTGGAGACCTGCGCCGATGTGGACGCCCTGGCCGCGGCTCTGAAAGGATAAGAGTATGAGTATGACTGGAAAGATTGCCGTGGTCACCGGCGGCAGCCGGGGCATCGGCAGGGCCATCTGCCTGGAGCTGGCCCGACAGGGGGCCAGCGTGGTATTCTCCTACGCCGGCAACACCGCCGCGGCGGAGGAGACCCTGGCCGCCCTCCGGGCGCTGGGGGTGGAGGCCCGGGCCGTCCAGGGGGACGTGTCCGACCCCGCCGCTGTGAAGGCCCTCATGGACACCGCCGTGAAGGAGCTGGGCGGGCTGCACATTCTGGTAAACAACGCCGGCATCACCCGGGACAATCTGGCCATGCTGCTGAAGGAGGAGGACTTTGACGCCGTCATCGCCACCAACCTGAAGGGGAGCTTCCTGTGCATGAAGGCCGCCGCCCGGCCCATGATGAAGGCCAGATACGGCCGCATCATCAACCTCTCCTCCGTGGTGGCCCTCCGGGGCAACCCCGGCCAGATGAACTACTGCGCCAGCAAGGCGGGGGTCATCGGCATGACCAAGTCCCTGGCCAAGGAGCTGGGCAGCCGGGGCGTTACCGTCAACGCGGTAGCTCCCGGCTACATTGACACCGATATGACCGCCGCCCTGCCTGAGGCCGCCCGGGAGGCCATGCTGGCCACCATCCCCGCCGGCCGGGCCGGCAAGCCGGAGGACGTGGCCGCCGCCGTGGCCTTCCTGGCCTCCGAGGAGGCGGGCTACATCACCGGACAGGTCCTTTCCGTCGACGGCGGCATGGGGATGTAAGGAGGAAGAAACATGGAAAAACGCAGAGTTGTCATCACCGGCATGGGGAGCGTCAACCCCCTGGGCCATAATCTTTGGGAGAGCTGGCAGGCTGTAAAGGACGGGGTGTGCGGCATCGCCCCCATCACCCAGTATGACGCCTCCAGCCAGAAGGTCCATCTGGCCGCCGAGGTAAAGAATTGGGACCCCACCTCCGTGCTGGACAAGAAGGAAGTGCGCCACATGGCCCGCTACTCCCAGCTGGCCATGGCCTCCGCCAAGGAGGCGGTGGCCGACAGCGGCCTGGCTCTGGAGCAGCTGGACCGCACCCGCTGCGGCGTTATCGTCTCCAGCGGCGTGGGCGGCATCGCCGGCACCGAGCAGGAGCAGACCCGCTGCATGGAGAAGGGCTTTGACCGGGCCTCCCCCTTCTACATCCCCTCCACCATCGCCAACATGGGCGCCGGGCTCATCGCCATCGCCTTCGGCTTCCAGGGCATGTGCACCTGCCCCGTCACCGCCTGCGCCGGCGGCTCCAACGCGGTGGGGGACGCCTTCCGCCACATCCGGGACGGTTACGCCGAGGTAATGCTGTGCGGCGGCGCCGAGGCCGCCGTTACCCCCCTGTCCATCGGCGGCTTTACCTCCATGCGGGCCCTCCACGTGGGGGATGATCCCAGCCGGGCCTCCATCCCCTTTGACGCGGAGCGCTCCGGCTTTGTGATGGGCGAGGGCGCCGGCATTTTGGTGCTGGAGGAGTACGGCCACGCCATGGCCCGGGGGGCCAAGGTGTATGCGGAGGTGGTGGGCTACGGCGCCACCTGCGACGCCTACCACATGACCGCCCCCGCCCCCAACGGGGAGGGCGGCGCCCGTGCCATGGCCCAGGCCCTGGCCGACGGCGGAGTGGCGCCGGAGCAGGTGGGCTACATCAACGCCCACGGCACCTCCACCCCCCTGAACGACTCCGGGGAGACCGCCGCCATCAAAACCGTCTTTGGAGACCACGCCTACCAGCTGGCCGTCAGCTCCACCAAGTCCATGACCGGCCACATGCTGGGGGCCGCCGGCGCGGTGGAGGCCATCTTCTCCGCCCTCACCCTCCACGAGGGCTATCTCCCCGCCACCATCCACTATCAGGTACCGGACCCGGCCTGCGATTTGGACTACGTGCCCAACCAGGGACGGGCCGCCCAGGTGGACTATGTGCTGTCCAACTCCCTGGGCTTCGGCGGTCACAACGCCTGCCTGCTGTTCAAGCGCTGGGAGGGCTGAGACATGATGCAGTATAATTCCAACGAAATTGCCCAGATTATTCCCCACCGCTATCCCTTCGCCCTGGTGGACCGCATCGTAGACGGAGAGGAGGGCAAGTGGGCCAAGGGCATCAAGTGCGTCACCGTCAATGAGCCCTTCTTCCAGGGGCACTTTCCCCAGTACCACGTGATGCCCGGCGTCCTCATTCTGGAGGCCCTGGCCCAGGTGGGCGCGGTGGCCCTGCTGTCCATGCCGGAGAACCGGGGCAAGATCGCCTTCTTCGGGGGTATCAAGAACGCCCGCTTCCGCCGCCAGGTCACCCCCGGGGACGTGCTGGAGCTGGAGTGCACCCTCATCAAGCAGAAGGGGCCGGTGGGCATCGGGACGGCAAAAGCCACGGTGAACGGCCAGGTGGCGGCCACGGCGGAGCTGACCTTTGCCCTGGGGAAGGATTCCTGATTGCTCTTTCCTCCTCCCTTTGATATAATGTAAAAAAATGTGCAAAACGCGGAGGCTGCGGCATGCTGGAACAGAGATTTGAAACCGTGTATACAAAATTCAAGCTGCACTTCTACCAGGAGATTTTTGAGCGCTTCCAGAACCGGGAGGCCAGCCTGACCACGGTGGAGACCTTTGCCATGGAGACCATCCAGGCCCTGGGCTGTCCCACCGTCAATGAGTTCGCCTCCTTCATGCGCATTTCGCCCCCCAACGCGGCCTATAAGATCAACAGTCTCATCCGCAAGGGCTATGTGCAGAAAATCCAGTCCGCCCAGGACAAGCGGGAGTACCACCTGCGGGTTACCGAGAAGTACAAGGAGTACTACAACGTCAGCAGCGACTACGTCCGCGTGGTCACCGAGCGGATGCGGGAGCGGTTTACTCCGGAGGAGTGCAAGAAGCTGGAGGAAATGCTCTCCATCATCAGCAAGGAGCTGATGCCCGAAATCAGCCTGGGAAAGGCGGAAGAGTCCTGAATGAGTCAAAACCTCCGGCTAAGCCGGAGGCTTGAGTAGGCCCTATAAGGGCCTGATACGGACGAAGCCCCTTAAGGGGCCCCGAAAGGTTTGCCGACTGCATTTCTTTCTCGGGCTACCCCTTAAG
>CALWOL010000045.1 GCA_944383135.1 uncultured Flavonifractor sp. | reverse complement strand
GGCCTGCCGCACCCTGGGGGGCTGGCGGCTGGGGGGCTGCGCCCTGTACGTCACCCTGGAGCCCTGCCCCATGTGCGCCGGGGCCATCGTCAACGCCCGCATCCCGGTGGTGTGCTACGGGGCCAGGGACGACAAGGCGGGCTGCTGCGGCTCGGTGCTCAATTTGTTTGAGGAGCGGTTTAACCACAGGCCCCGCATCTACGGCGGCGTGCTGGAGGAGGCCTGCGGAAGGCTGCTCCAGGATTTTTTCGCGGGGCTGCGGTGATTTAATGGTTTTGTAACAATCCCCCCTAGCTTTTGTAACAAAGCCCTGTTACCATAATCCCTGCAAGAGAGAAAGCTTCTTTTCATTCTATCCTCCAATCATAGGGACGGGCAGCGGAGCGCACCGCTGCCCGTTTCCCCATGTTGGGGGGCATTCGGGGCGTTTTACAGGATGTTTACAGAAAAATCCGGGGATTTAAAACTTCTGTAACAGATTGCGGGTTTTTTCCTTAACAATTCTCCGGTATCCTAATACTTGCAAGAGACAGTTTCTTTTCATTTCATTGTATCCTCTTTCCTTCGGCAAGGGCCGGACGTCAGGAGCAGGCGTCCGGCTCTTGCCGTTTTTTGGCTGCTGTGATATGCTGGTAACAACGGAGGGAGGCGATGCCCTTGAAGCTGCAAGTCAAACGGATGCGGTACGGCGACTGCACGGTGCTGGAGGGGCGCCGGGCCCGGCTGATTGTGGACTGCGGCAGCGACAACCAGGCCGCCGACGGCAGCCTCACCGCCCAGGCCTTTGCCTATGCCGCCATCGCTTCCCAGGTCCAGGATTTGATGCCCACCCACATTCTTCTCTCCCACCTCCACGTGGACCATTACAGGGGCTTTCTGTGCCTGGGCCGGGACACCCCGCCCCTCTTCCGCACCGCCCCGCCGGTGGGCGCCGCCTGGCTGCCCTGGTGCGTGCTGGGCGGGCGGGCGGTGCTGGCTCCCCCCTTCGCCCGGCTGTATCTCACCGCGCCGCCCCGCACCCTGGCCCACCAGATGGCCCGGGGCCTGCTGGAGCTGCTGCCGGTGCTGGAGCGGGAGGCGGAGCGCTGTCAGCCCCTCCAGGCCGGGGACGTTCTCTCATTGGATGGGCAGAGGCTGGAGGTGCTGTGGCCCCGGGTGGAGACCGCCCTGCGCACCCTGCCGGTGTGGGGCGGGCGGGACTTCCTGACGGCGGACGGCGCCCTGGCTCAGGACTTTTCCGCCCTGGTGGCGGCGGGCGGCGAGGCGCTGGCGGCGGAGGGCCGCCGGCTGGCCGGCGCCCTGGAGCGCTATCTGCTCCTGCTCCACGGCGGAGCGCTGGCGGAGGCGGGCCGCCGGGCGGCCCTGGCGGAGCTGGAGCAGGCCCGCCGCCGGGCCGACGGGCTGCGGCGGGAGCTGTGGGGGGATGGGGCGGAGGGCCTCCGCCCCCCCTACCCCGGTCCCCTTCAGGCGCTGGCCGCCTTTGCCCGGCGGCAGTACCGGGTGCTGGCGGAGGGGGTTGACGCCTGCGGCATCGTGCTCCAGTGGAAGGACAGGGTGCTCCTGCCCGGGGACGCGCCCCCGGCGGTACTGGAGGCCCTGGCGGCGGAGGGCAGGCTCTTCCCCCGCTACCGGGTTCTCAAGCTCCCCTGCCACGGCACCGGGCGGGGCCTCTCCCTCGCCCTGCCCCAGGCGGAGCGGTACATTCTCTCCAACGGCGGCTACCGCCGCCGGCCGGTGGACCGGCGGGTGCTGGAGACCCTCGCCTCCGCCGGCTGCGCCTTCCTGTGCACCGACGCCCACACCGCCCCGGAGGAATTCTGCCGGTACGCCCGGGCGGAGGGGCGCTGTCATCCGGCCTGCCAGCCCGTCACCGGGGAGCAGGCGGTGATTCCCCTGTAAAAAAGTCCGGCGGACGGCATTTGCCGTCCGCCGGACTTTTTTGTTACCGCTCCTCCCGGAAATAGGCCAGGCCCAGGCTGGGAGGCGGCTGCTTCTCCCGGTTGTTGCGCAGGGAGGTGAGAATCAGCACCACCACGGTGACCACATAGGGGAGGATTTTGTACAGCTCATCGGGAACAAAGCTCAGGTGGAGCCGCTGATAGAGAATCATCAGCGCGCCGAAGAGAACGGAGCCCCAGATGGCGTTCAGGGGACGCCACAGGCAGAAAATGACCAGGGCCACGGCCAGCCAGCCCTCGCCGGAGAGGGCCTCGTGATTCCACACGCAGCTGGCAATTGTCATGGTATACACCATGCCGCCGATGGCGGACACACCGCCGCCGATGACGGTGGCCAGGTACTTGTACCGGGTGACGTTGATGCCGGCGGCGTCGGCGGTGGCGGGGGACTCGCCCACCGCCCGCAGGGACAGGCCCGCCCGGGTGCGCCTGAAGAACAGGTGCATCCCCACCGCCAGAAGGACGCCCAGGTAGAGGAACACGCTGTGGCCAAAGACCAGGGGGCCCACCACCGGCAGCTGCTGAAGACCCGCCGGGAAGGGGGAGTTGAGGAAGACCGCCTTCAAATTGTTGCTGACGGCCACGTAGCCCCCGGAGGTTACCCGCATATACTCGCCGATGAACTGGCCCACGCCGGTGCCGAAAATGGCCAGGGCCAGGCCGGTGACGTTCTGATTGGCCCGGAGGGTGATGGTGAGAAAGGCGTAGATGAGCGCTCCGATGGCCCCGCCCAGGAAGGCGAAGAGCAGGGCCAGGAAAACGGCCAGCACCCCGATGGTGCCGCCGGCCCCCTCATAGTAGAAGGCCGCGCCCAGGCCCATGGCCCCGCCCATGAACATCATACCCTCCACGCCCAGGTTCAGGTTGCCCGCCTTTTCCGACAGGATTTCCCCCAGGGTGCCGTAGAGCAGGGGCACGCCGTTGAGCACGGCGGCCATGATAAGCAGCAGTACCGCGTTCTGATTGATGCTCATTTCCCGGCCACCTCCTTATGGCCGCCCCGGAAGATAAGGCGGTAGTTGATGAAAAACTCGCACCCCAGCATACAGAACAGGAAGATGCCGGTGATGATGTCCGAAATGGAGGCGGGTACCTCCAGCCGGGTCTGAAGGGTGTCGGCCCCCTTCTCCAGCACGCCCAGCAGCATGGAGATGGCAATCATGGCAAAGGGGTTGAGCTGGGCCAGCCAGGCCACGGTGATGGCGGTAAAGCCCACCCCGGCGGCCACCCCCGAGTGGAGGGTGTTGTCGGCGCCGGAGGCCACGATGAAGCCCACCAGGCCGGCCATGGCACCGGAGAGGAACATGGTGCGCATGATGATTTTCCCCACGCTCATGCCGGCGTACCGGGCGGTGTTTTCGCTCTCGCCGATGACGGCAATCTCATAGCCCTGCTTGGTGTACTTCATGTAGATAAACACGGCCACCGTCATAACCAGCACGATAATCCAGCCGCAGTGGACCCCCAGCACCTTGGGCAGCACGGCGGCGGAGTCAAACTGGGGGATAATCTGGGAGCCGGGCCGCCCCTCCCAGGGGCCGCCCTGGAGCCACTTTACCACGCCAATCATGATATAGTTCATCATCAGGGTGAACAGGGTCTCGTTGGTGCCCCACCTGGCCTTGAAGAAGGCGGGTACCAGGGCCCACAGGCCGCCGAAGATGGCGCCGGCCAGGGCCATGACCACCAGCAGCACCGGGACGGGCAGCCGGTCCGCCCAGAACAGGGCAAAATAGCTGGCTCCCACGGCGCCGGCGGTAATCTGGCCCTCGGCGCCGATGTTCCAGAACCGCATTTTGAAGCAGGGGGCGATGGCCAGGGCGGTACCCAGCAGGGGGATGGCAATGCGCACCGTCTGCCGGACGGCGGTGGGTTTGCCCAAAGCGCCGCTGAGCATGGTGCCGTAGCCCTCCAGCGGGCTGTGGCCCATCAGCAGGAAGATAAGGGCGCTGATGAGGATGGCCGCCACAAAGGAGGCTCCCCGGATGGCCCATACCTGGCCCCGGGGCATGGCGTCCCGCTTGGCCAGGCGAATCAGGGGACTGTGCTGTTCATGCATGAGCTTCCCCCTCCTTTCCGCCGCCCACATGGGTCATCAGCAGGCCCACTTCCTCCTTGGTGGCGGACGGGCCGTCCACCACGCCGGACACCTGCCCGCCGCACAGCACCAGGATGCGGTCGCACAGCTCCAGCAGCACGTCCAAATCCTCCCCCACCAGCAGCACCGCCACGCCCTTCATCTTCTGCTCGTTGAGCAGGCGGTAAATGGTGTAGGAGGAGTTGATGTCCAGGCCCCGGACGGGATAGGCGGTCATCAGCACCGTGGGGGTGGAGGCAATCTCCCGGCCCACCAGCACCTTCTGCACGTTGCCGCCGGACAGCCGCCGCACCGGGGCGTTTACCCCGGGGGTGACAATCTCCAGCTCATCAATCAGCCGCTCCGCCAGGGCCTTGGGGGGCTTGCGGTCCACAAAGGGACCGGGGTTGTCCTTGTAGGTCTTGAGCATCATGTTGTCCACCATGCCCATGCCGCCCACCAGGCCCATGCCCAGCCGGTCCTCGGGCACGAAGGCCAGGGAGACCCCCACCTTGCGGATTTGGCCGGGGGTCTTGCCTACCAGCTCCTCCCCCGCCTTGTCCACCGGCACGTGGTAGCCGGCAATGTCGCTGTTGGGGTGGGGCGGATAATAGAAAATGTGGCCGGATTCCGCCTTCTGCAGGCCGGCAATGGCCTCCAGCAGTTCCTTCTGGCCGGAGCCGGCAATGCCGGCAATGCCCAGAATCTCCCCCCCGAAGGTCTGGAAGGAGACGTCCCTGAGGGTCTGAATTCCCTCGCCGCTGCGGCAGCTGAGCCCCTTTACCTCCAGGCGCAAATCCCTGTACTTGGCCTGGGGCCGCTCAATGTTCAGGGAGACGGCGTGGCCCACCATCATCTCGGTGAGCTTTTGGGGATTGGTGTCGGCGGTGTTGACGGTACCGATGTACTTGCCCTTGCGGAGCACCGCCACCTTGTCGGAAATGGCCATCACCTCGTGGAGCTTGTGGGTGATGATGACAATGGCCTTGCCGTCGGCCCTCATGGCCCGGAGAATGTCGAAAAGCCGCTCGGTCTCCTGGGGGGTGAGCACCGCGGTGGGTTCGTCCAGGATAAGGATGTCAGCCCCCCGGTAGAGCACCTTCACAATCTCCACCGTCTGCTTTTCCGACACCGACATGTCATATATCTTTTTGTCCGGGTCGATGCCGAAGCCGTACTTGTCGCTGATGGTCCTGATTTGGGCGGCCACCGCCTTCCGCTCATGCTCCTTCCCCTTCAGGCCCAGGGCGATATTCTCCGCGGCGGTAAATACCTCCACCAGCTTGTAGTGCTGGTGAATCATCCCGATGCCGTGGGCAAAGGCATCCCCGGGAGAGCGGATGGACACCGGCTTCCCCTCCGCCAGAATCTCCCCCTCGTCGGGCAGGTAGATGCCGGAGAGCATGTTCATCAGGGTGGTTTTTCCGCTGCCGTTCTCCCCCAGCAGAGAGAGAATCTCCCCCCGGTCAATGGTCAAATCAATGTTGTCGTTGGCCACCACCTTGGTGCCGAAGCGTTTGGTGATATGCCGCAGCTCAATGGCGTGGACAGTTTCCAAGGCTGTCATCCTTCCTGTGATGTGACGTAGATTGGCAGAATGTGGAAAAGAGGGCTGCCGGGGCAGCCCTCTTTTCTGGTGAGACAGCGGAATTAGCCGAAGGCGGAGTTGAGCCACTCGATACCGTCAATCTCCACGGTGAAGTAGGGGGCGGACTGGAAATAGGACTCATGGAAGGCGCCGTCAAACACGGCCTCCTCGGAGTCGGCCACAAAGTCGCCGTCGGTATCCAGAGCCAGGCAGGTGGTGAGCTCGGCGCCGTCCACGGTGAAGGTGGAGGTGTCAAACACCTGCAGCTCGCCGGAGCGAATCTGCTCCTCCACCTCGGCCAGCTTCTCGGCGGTGCCCTCGGCGGCAATGGCCTCGTTCAGCGGGGTCATAACCACGGCGCCCTCGTCCATGCCGTGGCACCAGTCCTGGTCAAAGCTCTCGCCGTTGGCCACGGCCTCGATGGCGTACTCAAAGTACACGGACCAGTCGATGCGGGTGCCGATAAGGGAGGCGTCCTCCGCCACGGAAATCATGTCGTTGTTGTAGCCGGTGTGGAACACGCCGGCATTCTGGGCGGCGGTGGCGGGGGTGGTGTTGTCGGAGTGCTGGGAAATCATAATGCACCCGGCGTCGCACAGGGCCTGGGCGGCGTTGCCCTCCAGGGTGGCGTCAGACCAGGAGCCCACGAACTGGACCTTCATGGTCACGCTGGGGCACACGCTCTTGGCGCCCAGGTAGTAGGCGGTGAAGCCGGAAATCACCTCGGCGAAGGAGTAGGCGCCCACGTAGCCGATGACGGCCTGGTCGGCGGTAATCTCGCCGTTGTCAATCATCTCCTGCATCTTCATGCCCGCCACGATGCCGGCCAGATAGCGGCCCTCATAGATGTTGGCAAAGGCGTTGTGGGTATTCTCCAAATCGTCGCACCAGGAGGCCTGGTTGGTGCAGGCGATAAACTCGATTTCGGGATAGTCGGGGGCCACCTTCAGCATGTAGGGCTCAAAGCCGAAGGAGTTGTTGATGATGAGCTGGCAGCCCTCCTCGGCCAGCTCAAGGTTGGCCTCCTCGCAGGAGGAGTCCTCGCCGATGTTCCACTTTACGCTCCACTCCACGTTGATGCCCTTTTCGGCCAGCTTCTCAGTGACGGCGTCCTTGCCCCGGATGAAGTTGTAGGTATAGCCCTGGTCGTTCTCATCGCCGATGCAGATGAGGCCCACCTTTACGGTCTTGGTCTCGCCGCCGGTCTCCTCGGTGCCGGCGGGGGTGTTCTCGCCGGCGGGGGTCTGGGTGGAACCCTCATCGCTGTTTCCGCAGGCGGCCAGACCAAACATCATGGCGCCCGCCAGGAGCATTGCAAGCAGTCTCTTTTTCATTTCAGTTCCTCCTTGTATCATACTTGTTACAGTAAGGTCCCTCTATTCCAAACGGCTGCCTGAACAAGGGGGTCTCCCCCCACGCTCCCAGACGGGCGCCAAAATCATCCGCTCATCACGGAGCCTTTGCTCCGCCTGCGGCAGCCGGTCTTGCTATGTCAATCCGCCATGGCGCTCAATCGCAGAACGCCACGCCGTCCTCCACACTCATCTGCTTTATCTTTGCCAAAGACTCCACCCGGACGCCCATGCTCCGGATCAGCTCCCCGCCGGGCTGGAAGGCCTTCTCCACGGCGATGCCGGCCCCCACCAGGGTGGCTCCGGCGTCCTGCACCAGCTTGATGAGGCCCTGGAGGGCGGAGCCGTTGGCCAGGAAGTCGTCAATGATGAGCACCCGGTCCTCCGGCCGGAGGAATTCCTTGGACACGATGATGTCATACACCTTGCCGTGGGTGAAGGACTCCACCTTGGAGGTGTACACATCCCCGGCAATGTTCTTGGTCTTGTTCTTCTTGGCGAAAATCACCGGGCAATCAAAAAACTGCGCAGCCACACACGCGATTCCAATCCCCGATGCCTCGATGGTCAGAATCTTGGTCACTCCGCAGTCTCCAAACAGGCGCAGGAACTCCCTGCCCATATCCTGAAACAGTTTTACATCCATTTGATGGTTCAGAAAGCTGTCCACCTTCAGCACACCGCCCTCGCGGATTTTGCCGTCGGCACGAATGCGCTCCTCCAGCTGCTTCATCGCTTCTTCTCCTCCAAGAAAATTTATCTTTATTGTAGCCCAAGGGGGAAGGTTCCTGCAACGACTATATTCTATCAAAAAATTCCTCTTACGTCATCTGTTTTTAGAAATTTTGTGGAAAGAACGGTTTTTTGCCCTCTCCTCCTCGCTTGTGCTCGGCGGGGGAATTTGGTACAATGCAGGTGGTTCCCCTGTTTTCCGGAGAAAGGAGTTTTGACACCATGCGCAGACAGCTCGCAGCCGGGGCGCTGGCCGCCCTGCTGATTCTTTCCGCCGCCCCCACCCCCGCCCGGGCGGCCTTTGCCGACGCCCAGGGCCACTGGGCCCAGGAGGTGGTGGAAAAGGCCCAGGCCTACGGTCTGGTGGAGGGCAAGCCCGACGGCACCTTCGGCGTGGGGGAGGAGATGACCCGCAGCCAGTTTGTCACCGTCCTGTGCCGCATGTTCGGCTGGGAGACGGTCTCCCCCCAAACTTCCTCTTACATCGACTGTTCCCCCTCCGCCTGGTACTATACCGCCGTGGAAACCGCCCGGGCCCACGACGTGATGGACCCCTCCGGCGCCTTCCGGCCGGAGGACTACATCAGCCGGGGGGAGATGGCCGTGATGCTGGTGCGGGCCCTGGGGTATGACAGCCTGGCCCAGTCCCTCACCGGACTCGCCCTCCCCTTTGACGACGTGAAGGAGGACGAGGGCTACATGGCCATCGCCTATGACATCGGCATGATTCAGGGGGTGGCCGGACCCGACGGCTCCCTGAAGTTCCTCCCCACCCACTCCGCCAAGCGGGAGGAGGCGGCGGCCATGCTGGTGCGGGTGTATGAGCGGTACATCTCCAAAACGGAGTGGCTCCACGGCTTCTACGCCTTCTCCTCTTACAGCCAGATCAACCTCACCGCCGCCATGGACGCCGTCAGTGTGGGCTGGGCCCGGATGGAGTACGGGGAGAGCGGCCCCGTCCTCAACTCCACCTCCGCAAACGGCAACGACTGGGTGCGCCCCGCCGACGTCACCCCCGCCACCTCTTACTTTGAGAGCCATCAGCTCCCCTGCAATCTGAACGTCTACGCCTCCGCCGCCGACAGCATCACCCTGGCCGACGGCACCGCCTCCTCCACGGTGGAGGCGGTGGTGTCCACGCCGGAGGCCCGGGCTCAGGCCATTGCCGCCCTGGTGGACGCGGCCCGGGAATACGCCGGGCTGACCATCGACTTCGAGGGGCTGAAGGGGGATACCATAAAGCAGAATTATGTCACCTTTATGGAGGAGCTGCGGGCCGCCCTGCCGGAGGAGCAGTCCCTGTATGTCTGCGTCCAGCCCGACACCTGGTACACCGGCTATGATTACCGGGGCCTGGGGGCGGTGTGCGACAAGGTCATCCTCATGGCCCACGACTACCAGTGGACCTCGGTGCCCGACTCCTATGTGGGCACCGCCAACACCAACTCCCCCGTCACTCCCTTCGCCAGCGTGTATGAGGCCCTGCGGGACATCACTGACCAGGACACCGGGGTGGAGGATGTGAGCAAGGTGGCCCTGGCCATCTCCTTCGGCACCGCCGGCTTCCACGTGGATGAGGAGGGCCGGCTGCTGGAGACCACCATCTACCACCCGGGGCTGGACACCCTCACCGCCCGGCTGCGCCAGCCGGACACGGTGGTGACCTATTCGGAAAAGTACCGCAACCCCTACGCCCTCTACACCGACGAGGACGGGGCGTGGTACAAGGTGTGGTACGAGAATGAGCAGAGCGTGCTGGACAAGCTCCAGCTGGCCCGGATGTTCGGCGTCACCGGGGTCTCCCTGTGGCGCATCGGCAATATCCCCGCTGCCGCGGAGTACGACGTGTGGGGTGCCGTCCAGAGCACCCGCTGAGGAGGCTGACAGCATGAAGCTCACCGGCAAGGAGCTGTTTCACGACTTTCTGCTGATGACCCTGGGCACCGCTCTGGTGTCGGTGGGGGTCTACTTCTTCAAGTTTCCCAACAACTTCTCCATGGGCGGGGTGTCCGGCCTGGCGGTGCTGCTGGGCCGGCTGCTGCCCCAGCTCTCCCCCTCCACCTTCAACTCCATCATCAACATATTGTTCCTGGTGCTGGGCTTTCTGCTGCTGGACAAGGGCTTCGGCTTCCGGACGGTGTACTGCTCCCTGCTCTACTCCGGGCTGGTGCAGGTGTTCTCCTGGCTGTGGCCCCTGGACGGTCCCCTCACCCAGGAGCTGATGCTGGAGCTGCTCTTCGCCGTCGTCCTCCCCGCCGTGGGCTCGGCCATTCTGTTCAACATCGGGGCCTCCTCCGGCGGCACCGACATCGCCGCCATGATTTTGAAAAAGTACTCCGGCATGGACGTGGGCCGGGCCCTGCTGGTGTCCGATGTGGCCATCGCGGCGGCGGCCCTGGTCATCTTTGATGTGCAGGCCGGCCTGTGCTCCCTGCTGGGCCTGGCCCTCAAGTCGGTGCTGGTGGACTCCGCCATCGAGTCCTTCAACCGCCGGAAGGCCTTTTTCATCATCACCTCCCAGCCGGAGCCGGTGTGCGACTACGTCACCCACACCCTGGAGCGGGGCGCCACCGTGTGGCAGGCCCAGGGGGCCTACACCCATGAGGTCCATTACGTGGTGCTCACCGTCCTCTCCCGGGGCCAGGCGGTGGTGCTCCGCCGCCAGCTGAAGGCCATGGACCCCCACGCCTTCCTCATCGTGGCCAACTCCAGCGAGATCTTCGGCAAGGGCTTCCTGCGGGCTTAGGACATTCCCCTGGAAAATATTTCCCAATCGACGGCATTCCCCCTCCTTCGCGACAGAATATGGTAATATATGGTTATCCCATTGCCATACAGCCGAGAAGGAGGGCTTTTTATGCCGTTATTGCGCCGCAAGGGCCTGTTTGAGAGCAACCGGGTGCTGTACTTACCGGCGGCGGTCATCGCGCCCAACCCGGACCAGCCCCGCCGCCACTTTTCCCGGGAAGGGCTGGAGGAGCTGGCCGCCAGTATCCGGGAGCACGGGGTGCTCCAGCCCCTTTCGGTGCGCCGGAGCAGTATGGGCTACGAGCTGGTCTCCGGGGAACGGCGGCTGCGGGCCGCCCGGATGGCGGGGCTTACCGAGGTGCCCTGCATCGTGGTCAGCGTGGACAGCAGGGAGTCCTCCCTGCTGGCGCTGGTGGAAAATCTCCAGCGCCGGGACCTGGACTTTGTGGAGGAGGCCTCCGCCCTGGCCCGGCTGATGGCGGCCTACCACCTCTCCCAGGGGGAGGCCGCCCGGCGGATCGGCAAATCCCAGTCGGCGGTGGCCAACAAGCTGCGGCTGCTGAAGCTGCCGCCGGAGGCCCTGGCCCTGCTGCGGGAGCACGGCTGCACCGAGCGCCACGCCCGGGCCCTGCTGCGGCTGGAGACCCCCCAGGCCCAGCTGGAGGGGGCCCGGCAGGTGGTCCGCCAGGGACTGACGGTGGCCCGCACCGAGCAGTACGTGGAGGACCAGCTCCGCCAGCGGGACAAGCCCAAAAAGAAGCCCACCTTTGTCATCAAGGATGTGCGTCTTTTCCTCAACACCGTCAGCCGGGGCCTCACCCTGATGAAGAGCGCCGGGGTAAAGGCCGACTGCCAGCGGAAGGAGACCGACGAGGCCATCCTGCTCACCATCACCATTCCCAAGGGTTGAGTTCTCCCCCCTCAGAAAAAAAGCACAAGAACCTTGTTTCACGTGAAACAAGGTTCTTGTGCTTTTCCGGTTGAATTAGCGGGAAAGAGAAGATATAATAGGTGGGTACGCTGGATACACAAGAAAAAGGCAGGTGTCCTATGGCTAAAACCATCGCGATTGTGAATCAAAAGGGCGGCGTGGGAAAGACTACCACCTGTGTGAACCTGGCCGCCGCCCTGAAAAAGCTGGAGCAGCGGGTGCTGGTGTGCGACTTTGACCCCCAGGCCAACACCACCTCCGGCCTGGGGGTGGACAAGACCATTGCCCCCAATGTATATGACGTCCTGCTCAACGGCTCGGAGACCGCCAAGGCCATCGTCTCCACCCCTTACGGCGATGTGATTCCCTCCAACAAGGCCCTCACCGGGGCCACGGTGGAGATGATCGGGCTGGAGCGGCGGGAGTACCGGCTGAAGGACGCCCTCTCCCTGGTGCGCTCCGATTACGACTACATTCTCATCGACTGCCCCCCCTCCCTGGAGCTGCTTACCCTCAACGCCCTGTGCGCCGCCGACACGGTGCTGGTGCCGGTGCAGTGTGAGTACTACGCCCTGGAGGGACTGAGCGATCTGCTGTCCACTATCCGCATTGTCAAGCGCTCCCTCAATCCGTCCATCGCTCTGGAGGGGGTGGTGCTCACCATGTACGACGGGCGCACCAACCTGTCCATGCAGGTGGCGGAGGAGGTCAAGCGCCACTTCCCCGGCCAGGTGTACGCCACGGTGATTCCCCGAAATGTCCGCCTGTCCGAGGCGCCCAGCTACGGCAAGCCGGTGTCCGCCTATGATCCCCTCTCCCGGGGCGCCGAGGCCTACACCGCCCTGGCTGCCGAGGTGCTGGAGCACAATCAGTACGCCGTCACCCGCATGGAAAGGAGCGAATGACATGGCATTGGAACGCGGCCTGGGCCGGGGTCTGGGCGCTCTGCTGGGGGACGCCGCCCTCCAATCCCAGGAGGGCGGGTCCCTCTCCCTCCCCATCTCCCAGGTAGAACCGGGCCTGAAACAGCCCCGGAAGCGGTTTGAGGAGGAATCCCTCCAGGATTTGGCGGACTCCATCCGCACCCACGGCATCATTCAGCCCCTGACGGTGCGGCGGCTGTCCTCCGGCTACTATCAGATTATCGCCGGGGAGCGGCGGTGGCGGGCGGCCAAGCTGGCGGGGCTCACCGAGGTGCCCGCCGTCATTATTGAAGCCGATGACCGGAAGGTCATGGAGCTGGGCCTCATCGAAAACCTCCAGCGGGAGGATCTGAATCCCATTGAAGAGGCCAACGGCTATAAGGTACTGATGGAGGAGTACGGACTCACCCAGGAGGAGGTGGCCCAGCGGGTGGGCAAGTCCCGCCCGGCGGTGGCCAACGCCCTGCGGCTGCTCTCCCTTCCCGACCCGGTGTGCCAGCTGCTGGAGGAGGGCCGGCTGTCCGCCGGCCACGCCCGGGCCATCCTCGCCGCCCCCGGCGGCGGTCTGCAGATGCAGCTGGCCAAGCGGGTGGTGGAGGACGGTCTCAGCGTCCGCCAGACCGAGGCCCTGGCCAAGCGCCTGGCCAATCAGTCCAGGGAGGAGGCGCCCGCCGCCCCCGCCGCCGGACCGGACCTGTCTATTTATTATAAGGAGGCGGAGAAATCCCTGGCCGCCCGCTTCGGCCGGAAGGTCCACATCATCAACGGCAAAAAGAAGGGCAAAATCGAGCTGGAATACTACAACCCCGACGATTTGAACGCCCTGCTGGAGCTGCTGGAGCAGCTGCCCGGGAAGGGAGGCCAATCCCTTTGAGCAAATTTACCGAGCGCAGGCCGGAGGACAGTCTCCAGCACGCCGCCGAGCACGAGAAGCCGTCCAAGCGCAACCCGGTGCTCTTTTACCTGATGATTCTCTTTGCCGCCGCCTTCCTGCTGCTGCTGATGTCCTTCTTCATGCAGCACCGCTCCAATCAGGAGGCCCTGAACAACCTGCAGGAGACCTCCAACTCCGCGGTAGAATCCCTAGAGAACAAGCTGAAGGAGAACGACCAGCTGAAGGAGCAGGTGGCCCAGCTGGAGGAGGAAAACCAGCAGCTCACCGACCAGCTGGAGGCCTATGAGGACCAGAGCCAGCAAGAGCAGAGCGAGCAGGCGGCCATTCTCCAGGCCCTGGCCGACCTGAACACCCTGCGGGGCCTGTATAACCAGGGGCGGTACAGCGACGCCCGGGACTTTTTGGCCCACCAGCCCCTGGTGGGCGACGGGGTGTATGCCATTGAGGAGACCCTGGCCCTGTACGCCCAGAGCTATGCGGACCCGGCGGAGCTGGAAATTTACAACCCCCTAGAGGCCTGGCAGCAGCTGGTATCCTGGCTGGGCTGAGCCCCCCTGTTCCACGTGAAACAATCATTGACTGAGGTGAATCAACCATGTTGGATATTCGTTTTGTCCGGGAGAATCCCGAACTGGTCAAGGAAAACATCAAGAAGAAATTCCAGGACGCCAAGCTCCCCCTGGTGGACCAGGTGGTTGCCCTGGACCAGGAAAACCGCCGCACCATTCAGGAGGCCCAGGACCTGCGCACCGCCCGCAACGCCAAGAGCAAGCAGGTGGGCATGCTCATGGGCCAGGCCAAGAAGGACCCCTCCAAGCTGGCGGAGGCCGAGGCCCTCAAGGCCGAGGTAAAGGCCGACGCCGACCGGCTGGCCTGGCTGGAGGGCCGGGAGGCGGAGCTGGCGGAGCAGATCCGCCACATCATGCTCCAGATTCCCAACATCATTGACCCCTCCGTGCCCATCGGCCCCGACGACTCCTGCAACGTGGAGGTCCAGCGCTTCGGGGAGCCGGCGGTGCCCGACTTTGAAATCCCCTACCACACCCAGATTATGGAGTCCTTTGACGGCATCGACATGGACGCCGCCGGCCGGGTGTCCGGCTCCGGCTTCTACTACCTGATGGGGGACATCGCCCGCCTCCACGAGGCGGTGCTGGCCTACGCCCGGGACTTTATGATGGACAAGGGCTTTACCTTCTGCATCCCCCCCTTTATGATTCACGGCAACGTGGTGGAGGGGGTCATGTCCCAGACCGAGATGGACGCCATGATGTACAAGATTGAGGGCGAGGACCTCTACCTCATCGGCACCAGCGAGCACTCCATGATCGGCAAATTCATTGATCAGATTCTCCCCGAGGACAAGCTGCCCCAGACCCTCACCTCCTACTCCCCCTGCTTCCGCAAGGAGAAGGGGGCCCACGGCATTGAGGAGCGGGGGGTCTACCGCATCCACCAGTTTGAAAAGCAGGAGATGGTGGTGGTGTGCAGGCCCGAGGACTCCATGGCCTGGTACGAGAAGATGTGGCGGTACTCCGTGGAGCTCTTCCGCTCCATGGACATCCCCG